>NZ_JADYXF010000059.1:0-20600 GCF_015864385.1 Pseudoalteromonas sp. SWXJZ94C | reverse complement strand
AACTATCAGTTTTTTGTCAAAATATGCACGAAGAGCGAACCCAAAAAGAGATAAAGAAAAAGGACGATTAAAATGCGGCCTGAATCCAATTATCTCTTAATGTCTAACCTATGAATAATACTTAAACTGGAGTGCCTTTATTATAAAAAGGTACTTCAGTAATTGTATTTAAACTTAATTATTTTTTGTTAGATTTTAAATGCATAAAATAGAGCTAAAACTCTAAACACCTCTGGTCAGACCAATTGTAAACCTCTTTGTTTTCACTCTCTTTTTTATACCTAATTGTGTATTGTTTAATCTTCGTTCAAAATGCGTTACGCTGCTCTGATCATACAAATATACTGTAAATTGACAGCTATTAGGGTTTTTGATACCTTATTGTAAAATTTTGGTATGACCAATTTACCTTTTGGGTAAGTCATCCAACTCAAAGCCACGTTTTACGGGCTCTTGGTATTTATACAACGCGGACGTTGATTCATGTCTTTAAAGATTAAAGCAGCAAAATTATCTGATGTTATTTTACAGCAACTTGAGAATATGATTCTTGAAGGCTCGTTAGCACCAGGTGAAAAGTTGCCACCAGAGCGTGAACTAGCAAAGCAATTTGAAGTGTCTCGCCCGTCACTGCGTGAGGCAATTCAAAAGTTAGAAGCAAAAGGTTTAGTTACGCGTCGCCAAGGTGGCGGCACGTTTGTAAAAAATCAGCTCGAAGAAGGGCTTACTGATCCACTTTTTGATTTGATTAGTAAACACCCTGAGTCGCAGTTTGATTTACTTGAATTTCGTCATGCATTAGAAGGGATTGCTGCTTACTACGCAGCACTGCGCGGGACCAGCAACGATTTTAGCAAAGTGAAAGAAAGCTTTGATAAAATTGCCCTAGTTAATGATGATTTACAGCAAAAAGCAAAAGCAATTAATGCATTTCACTTTAGCGTGGCAGAAGCCTCGCATAATGTGGTGTTACTGCATTTAGTAAGAGGCATGAAAGCGCTACTTGAGCAAAATGTATTGCAAAATTTAACTGTTCTATTAAAAAAGTCAGATATTAGCAGTCAGTTAGCCCAGCACCGGCGTTTATTAATGGATGCCGTTATTGACGGTAATCCAGAACAAGCCCGTTTAGCAAGTAATGCGCATTTAGCGTTTATAGAAGAAGCATTACTTGAAGCGGGTAAAGAACATTCGCGAATTGAACGTAGTTTAAGACGCACCAAACAAAATTAAGCTAGTACATTGCTACTTTGAACACACAAAATTAAGTAACAGTGATATTAAATTAAACATTCGTATTTTAAACATAAGGAAACCTCCATATGTCTGAAGTCAATAAAATTGACGTAGACGCGCTAGAAACACAAGAGTGGTTACAAGCTCTTGAATCAGTTGTGCGCGAAGAAGGTGTTGAACGAGCTCAGTTTTTACTTGAGCAAGTGTTAGAGCAAGCCCGTTTAGACGGCGTTGATATGCCAACGGGTATTACCACGAACTACGTTAATACTATTCCTGTAGATCAAGAACCGGCTTACCCAGGTGATGTAAACCTTGAACGCCGTATTCGTTCGATCATACGTTGGAACGCGATTATGATCGTTCTACGTGCATCGAAAAAAGATCTCGACTTAGGCGGTCATATGGCGTCTTACCAATCATCTGCTGCATTTTATGAAGTGTGTTTTAACCACTTCTTTAAAGCGCCAAATGATGTAGACGGTGGTGACTTAGTTTATTACCAAGGTCATATTTCTCCTGGTATTTATGCACGTGCATTTGTTGAAGGTCGTTTATCGGCTGCACAACTAGATAACTTCCGCCAAGAAGTTGATGGCGAAGGTTTACCATCGTACCCACACCCTAAGTTAATGCCTGAATTTTGGCAGTTCCCTACGGTATCAATGGGCTTGGGTCCTATTTCGTCTATTTACCAAGCGCGCTTCTTAAAATACCTAGATGGTCGTGGCTTAAAAGATACTAAAAACCAACGTGTATACGCGTTTTTAGGTGACGGTGAAATGGATGAGCCAGAATCACGTGGCGCTATTTCTTTTGCTGCACGTGAAAAACTAGATAACCTTTGTTACTTAGTTAACTGTAACTTACAGCGTTTAGATGGCCCAGTTATGGGTAACGGTAAAATTATTCAAGAGCTTGAAGGCTTGTTTAAAGGCGCTGGCTGGAACGTAATTAAACTAGTTTGGGGCAGCGGCTGGGATATTCTTCTAGCTAAAGACACAACAGGTAAATTACTACAATTAATGAACGAAACTGTTGATGGCGATTACCAAACATATAAAGCTAAAGATGGCGCGTACGTACGTGAAAACTTCTTTGGTCGTTACCCTGAAACAGCAGCACTTGTTGCTGATATGACAGATGACGAAATTTTCGCGCTTAAGCGTGGTGGTCATGAGTCATCAAAATTATTTGCTGCATTTAAAAAAGCAGAAGACACTAAAGGTCGTCCAACTGTAATTCTTGCTAAAACTGTAAAAGGTTACGGCATGGGTGAAGCAGCTGAAGGTAAAAACATTGCGCACCAAGTGAAAAAAATGGACATGTCGCATGTTGCACATTTACGTTCACGCCTTGGTCTTGACGATTTAGTATCTGAAGAGCAACTTGCAGAACTACCTTATTTAGAGCTTGAAGAAGGTTCACCTGAGTATAAATACCTACATGCTCGTCGTGATGAACTTAAAGGTTATACACCTAAGCGTATTCCACGTTTTAGTGAAAAACTTACGTTGCCAGAGGTAGACGCGTTTAAGCCGCTACTTGAAGAGCAAAAACGTGATATTTCTACGACTATGGGCTTTGTTCGTGCACTTAATATCTTATTAAAAGATAAAGGCATTGGTAAAAACATCGTACCAATTATTGCCGATGAAGCGCGTACATTTGGTATGGAAGGTTTATTCCGTCAAATCGGTATTTATAACCCGCATGGTCAAAACTATACACCACAGGATCGTGATATTGTTTCTTACTATAAAGAAACTGTATCAGGGCAAGTGCTTCAAGAAGGTATTAATGAGTTAGGTGCAATGTCGTCATGGGTTGCTGCTGCAACTTCATACAGCACTAACGATTTACCAATGATCCCATTCTACATTTACTACTCTATGTTTGGTTTCCAACGCGTTGGCGACATGGCATGGATGGCGGGCGATCAACAAGCACGTGGTTTCTTATTAGGTGCTACTGCGGGTCGTACAACGCTAAATGGTGAAGGCTTGCAACACGAAGATGGTCACAGTCATATTCTTGCTAATACGGTTCCTAACTGTATTTCATATGACCCAACTTACGCGTTTGAAGTAGCTGTTATTGTACAAGACGGTATTCGTCGTATGTACGGTGATGACCAAGAAAATATTTACTACTACCTAACGCTTATGAACGAAAACTACCATCAGCCAGCTATGCCAGAAGGCGCTGAAGAAGGTATTCGTAAGGGTATTTACAAGCTTGAAAGTTACGAAGGTAAAAAAGCCAAGGTACAGCTATTAAGCTCAGGTACTATTATGACTGAAGTACGTAAAGCCGCTACGATTCTAAGCGAAGAGTATGGCATTGCGTCTGACGTGTTCTCTGTAACGTCTTTCAACGAATTAACGCGTGAAGGTCAAGATGTTGAACGTTTCAATATGCTTAACCCTGAAGGCGAGCAAAAAACAGCATTCATCACAAGCGTGTTAAACGACTCTGTGACTGTTGCAGCAACGGATTACATGAAAAACTACGCAGAACAAGCGCGTTCATTCATTCCAAGCAGCAACTACAAAGTGTTAGGTACAGATGGTTACGGTCGTTCTGATAGCCGTGAAAACCTACGTCGTCACTTTGAAGTTAACGCGGGCTACGTTGTTGTTGCTACGTTATCTGAACTTGCTAAACGCGGTGAAGTTGAGAAGTCAGTAGTTGTTGAAGCACTTAAAAAGTTCAACATCGACACTAACAAACTTAACCCACTGTACGCATAAGAGGTTTGCAATGAGTATTGAAATTAAAGTACCAGATATTGGTGACGACGAAGTAGAAGTAACCGAAATATTAGTAAGCGTTGGCGACAAAGTAGATGTGGACCAATCATTATTAAATGTTGAAGGCGACAAAGCATCAATGGAAATACCTGCTTCGCAAGCGGGTACAGTGAAAGAGATTAAAGTAAACGTTGGCGACACCGTTACAACTGGCTCTTTAGTATTTTTGTTTGAAGGCGAGAGTGAAAGCACTGGTGAAGAAAAAGCATCAGCCGCTGCTCCAGCTAAATCTGAAGAGGCAGCACCTGCTGCTTCTACAGGTTCTTCAACTAAAGACGTAACCGTACCAGATATTGGCGATGATGAAGTTGAAGTAACTGAAATCATGGTTGCTGTTGGCGACACCGTTTCAGAAGAGCAATCTATCTTAAACGTTGAAGGCGACAAGGCAGCAATGGAAGTACCTGCTCCATTTGCCGGTATAGTTAAAGAAATTAAAGTCGCCGCTGGCGATACAGTTAAAACAGGCTCATTAGTATTTGTTTTTGAAGTAGCAGGAAGTGAATCTGCAGCACCGGCTAAAGAGTCGGCTCCTGTAGAAGCGCCAGCAGCTAGCTCAACAGCAAACGCAGCACCAAGTACTAAAGAAGTTAATGTACCTGATATTGGTGGCGATGAAGTTGAAGTAACTGAAATTATGGTTGCAGTTGGCGATACGGTTGAAGAAGATCAATCAATCTTAAACGTTGAAGGCGACAAAGCTGCAATGGAAGTACCAGCTCCATTTGCAGGTACAGTTAAAGAAATTAAAGTAGCCGCTGGCGATAAAGTATCGACTGGTTCATTAATTTTTGTATTTGAAGTTGCAGGCAGCGCGCCAGTAGCAGCATCTGCACCCGCTGAAAAATCGGCACCTGCAGCAGCGGCTAAAACTGAGTCGGTACCGGCTCAAGCAGCACCTGCAAAAGCAAGTAATGAAAGCTTCACAGAAAATAGCGCGTATGCTCATGCATCACCCGTTGTTCGTCGTTTAGCGCGTGAGTTTGGTATTAACCTAGCTAACGTTAAAGGCACTGGTCGCAAAGCCCGTATAGTTAAAGAAGACGTGCAAAACTACGTTAAAAACTTAGTTAAGCAAGTTGAGTCTGGTCAATTATCAGCAGGTAGTAGCGCGGGTGGTAGCGAGCTTGGTCTTATTCCATGGCCTAAAGTTGATTTTGCTAAGTTTGGCGAAATTGAAGAGCAAAAGCTGTCTCGTATTCAAAAGCTATCAGGCAAAAACTTACACCGTAACTGGGTGCAAATCCCACATGTTACACAGTTTGACGAAGCTGATATCACAAGCCTTGAAGTATTCCGTAAAGAGCAAAATGTGCTTAGCGAGAAGAAAAAGCTGGGTGTTAAAATTACACCACTTGTGTTTGTAATGAAAGCAGCTGCAAAAGCGCTTGCTGAATTTCCAAAATTCAACTCATCGCTTTCTGAAGACGGCGAAAGCTTAATCCTTAAAAAGTACATTAACATTGGTGTTGCAGTTGATACGCCAAACGGTTTAGTTGTACCGGTGTTTAAAGATGTTGATAAAAAAGGCATTATTGAACTTTCACGCGAATTAATGGAAGTATCTGTTAAAGCACGTGACGGGAAGCTTACATCGTCTGATATGCAAGGTGGTTGTTTTACTATTTCAAGCCTTGGCGGTATTGGCGGTACGGCATTTACGCCGATTGTTAATGCACCAGAAGTGGCTATTTTAGGTGTGTCTAAGTCTGAAATGAAACCTAAATGGAATGGCAAAGAGTTTGAACCAAAACTAATGGTTCCGCTGTCTATGTCATACGACCATAGGGTTATTGACGGAGCCTTAGCTGCACGCTTTACTGTGACTCTTGCAAGTTACATGAGCGATATTCGCCAATTGGTGATGTAATCGTTAGATAATAAATAGAATCAAATCCCAGCCAGTTGTTTTTAGCTGGGATTTTTACCATTTGCAATGATACAATCTTTGTACGAATTGCATCACTTTGTGCGCTGCTCACTCTTTCTGCCTTGCAGAAACATGGCAGTTAAATTTTAGGGCAGTGTCCCGTTCAAACAATTAAGGTAAAAGCATGAGCAACGAATTAAAAACTCAAGTTGTTGTACTAGGCGGTGGTCCTGGTGGTTATTCTGCGGCTTTCCGTGCTGCTGACTTGGGCTTAGAAGTTACATTAGTAGAATCTCGTGAAACATTAGGCGGCGTATGTCTTAATGTTGGTTGTATTCCTTCTAAAGCACTTTTACACGTAGCTAAAGTGATTGATGACGCAGCTGAAATGTCATCTCACGGTGTTACTTTTGGCGCACCAAAAATAGATTTAGACCAAGTTCGTTCTTGGAAAGATTCTGTAGTTGGCCAGTTAACTGGCGGGCTAGACGGTATGGCTAAAATGCGTAAAGTTAAAGTTGTATCTGGTTACGGTAAATTTACTGGCAGCAATACTTTAGTAGTTGAAGGCGCAGATGGCGCAACAACTATCACGTTTGATAACGCGATTATTGCAGCAGGTTCTAAACCAGTTAACTTACCTTTCATCCCACAAGATGACCGTGTAATTGATTCTACTGGCGCATTAGAGCTTAAAGACGTACCAGAAAAACTACTTGTACTTGGTGGTGGTATTATCGGTCTTGAAATGGGTACGGTTTACCGTGCGCTAGGTTCTGCAATTGACGTTGTAGAATTTGCTGACCAATTAGTTCCAGCAGCTGATAAAGACATTATCAAAATTTACCAAAAATACGTAAGCAAAAAATTCAACGTAATGCTTTCAACTAAAGTTGTTGGCGTTGAAGCTAAAAAAGACGGCTTATACGTAACGTTTGAAGGTAAAAACGCACCAGCAGAACCAGTTCGCTACGACAAAGTACTTGTTGCAGTTGGTCGTACTCCGAACGGTAACTTACTTGATGCTGAAAAAGCGGGCGTAAATGTTGATGAGCGTGGCTTTATTAATGTTGATAAGCAATTACGTACTAACGTAAGCCATATTTTTGCAATTGGTGATTTAGTTGGTCAACCTATGCTTGCGCATAAAGCGGTTCATGAAGGTCATGTTGCTGCAGAAGTTATTTCTGGTCAGAAGCATTTCTTCGACCCTAAATGTATTCCTTCGATTGCGTATACTGACCCAGAAATCGCTTGGGTAGGTGTTACTGAGAAAGAAGCAAAAGAGCAAGGCTTAAAAATTGAAACTGCGGTATTCCCATGGGCAGCTTCTGGTCGTGCTATTGCATCATCTCGTACTGAGGGTTCTACTAAACTTATCTTTGATAAAGAAAGTGGCCGTATAATCGGTGGTGCTATGATTGGTATTAACGCGGGCGAAATGCTTGGCGAAATCGGTTTAGGTATTGAAATGGGCGCTGATGGCGAAGACTTAGCGCTTACTATTCATGCTCACCCAACACTTAACGAATCTATTGGTCTTGCAGCTGAAATTTTTGAAGGGTCGATCACTGACTTACCAAACAAAAAAGCAAAAAAGAAGTAATTTAGCTTTTTAGCGTTTGTTTGAAAAACCCAACTTAGGTTGGGTTTTTTTATGCCTATTTTTAGCTTAGCTCACCCGTCTGAGTTAGTCGGCATAGTGTTAATAGATGAATAATTTTTAAAACAAACTATTCTCAAATTCAAACTAGATAAATATAAGATTAAATAACGATAAGTCGTTACAATGCGCGCTTAATTAATTGAAGGTAAATACAGTGAAAAACTCAGTTTTAGCATTACGCGCTCAACAAATAAGTGAATCACGTCGTGAGTTTAATGCTCGAGGCGCAAAAATGGATCGCTGTGAGCAATGCCTAATAGCTAAGCATTACTGTATTTGTGAAGGTGTTGAGCATGCAGATTGTAAAGCAGCGGTATGCTTACTGATGTATCACAATGAAAGTTTTAAACCTTCTAATACAGGGCGCTTAATTGCTGAAATAGTACCCGATAACCATGCATTTAGATGGGATAGAACAGATCCTAACCCAGCTCTTTTAGCTTTGATTAGCGATTCACAATATCAGCCATTGGTTGTGTTTCCGGCTGAAGATGTAGAAGAGGGTAGAGCAATTACAGAAGTGAATATTGAAGAAGGTAAAAAACCTTTATTTATCTTTTTGGATGGTACTTGGCGTGAAGCCAAAAAAATGATTCGTAAAAGTCCTTATTTAGATAACTTGCCTGTACTTTCTGTTACTGCTGATAAGTTATCAGATTACCGCTTACGTGTTGCCCCTCATGCGCATCAATTAGGTACTGCAGAAGTTGCTATTATGGTATTGGCTCTTGCGGGCGAAATGGATGCATCTTCAAAATTAGAGCAGCATTTTATTAAGTTTCGTGATGCCTATTTATTAGGTAAGCGAAATAAAGGCAGACCGCTGTCTGTTTAGTTTGATGCTATGTATTTACAGGCTATTGACCTAGGTGAAATTTAGCTTTTCGTTGAATCGCTTTAAACCCCAGCTCAGAAGTAAGCTGTGCTACGGTTTCGTATATGCTACTTAAATTTGTATGAACTTCAGTAGACGAATCAAACCCATCTAGTTTCATTTGATTAGTGCTCGCGGTTATTTTAAAAAAATAATCGCAAATATTAAGCTTGCCTACAAAACGAGTGTTTTTTATAGCATTAGCGACTTTATTAAGTTGGTAACCAAAGGGGTCGACTCTTGCGTAGCTGCCATATTTTTTTGTTCTTATGTCACTTTCTAAGTTAATTATTACGTTAATAATATTTTTAAACTCATTTAAAGACATATTCAAAAAATCATAGTATTGAGTGTTCAATAATGTTTGATATGGGTTTTTCTTTACTAAGTAATCGTCAAAAGATCCAACTGATTGTAGTTGCTCTAGCGAATTTATTTTAGAAATATCAGCTGAATTGCTGTAGTTGAATTTTAAGCACATACCTGTGAGTTATTAACGAAGCTATGCTTACATATCGGCAGAGTGCTTAAGTAGTTTAGCTATTTTTTATAACTTTATTTTTACGGCATGTGTAGAGTGTTGTGCGTTGTGTTTTAAATGAAGAAAAGCGCGCTCTATTTCTAGAACGCGCTTGCGGAATCTTCTAATTTTCTGCATCCTGCAATTGAACTTAATCAACTCCAATTTTTACTAATCCATGTTTATTACTATATTACTTTTTAGTTCTATGTAATGTAGACCAATCCGGGTCTGTATCCTTTATTCCTAAACATCCTGTAGGGTAAATACTATTACCAAATCCTTATATTGCACTTCCAAGTGCATCCATTTTTAACAAATCCATTGTGTTACCTCGAAAGGCCTGTCCGTGTATTCCTTCAACATCCTGTTAAACAACTTAACCCGTGTTGTTATCCTTTTCGCGTCTTCCTAACGCTATCCTTTGTGCAACATTCCATTGCGATACTCATCCAGAGCCTGTCCTAAAATCCGTTCTGTCCTTAGTAACCTAATCATTGGTTGTTCGAGTAAGTAATCCATTTCCATTTACTCGATAAGCATCATTGCTTGCTTGATGTGGTAATTATAAAGAGCTTAGGCAACTAAAGTAGGACATAAACTGCATTTAATTTGTATTTACTCAATAGCAAAAACAAATAAAACCTTTAAATATAATGGCTTACTGGTTTTATGCTGGTTTTTTGTATAGCTTTTTACTCATTAGCTGCCATATCCGTGAGAGATCTCTTACACGGCATTTCCTTTTTGGACGCTTTTATCTGTTTACAATTATTTAAAGTGTGCACTTTATTGCTGATCACGATAGAATTATTTGATAATAGTTATTATTTAGGTGAAGTAATGAAAAAAACACTCGCTACCGTATTAGGGTTAGTTGTATCGGTACCTGCCTTTGCAAATGATGTCGTTAATATTTACTCTTTTCGTCAACCGTATTTAATACAGCCAATTTTAGACGATTTTACAAAACAAACAGGTATTAAAACCAATGTTGTTTTTGCTAATAAAGGACTAATTGAGCGTGTTAAACGCGAAGGAAAACACAGTAAAGCCGATTTGGTTTTAACCTCTAATTTTAGTGCGCTTGTTCAGTTAGAAGACCTAAATTTAACACAAACTATAAAGAGTGATAGCGTAAATGAAAATGTTCCTGCTGCTTTTCGTGATGGGGATGGGCAGTGGATTGCGCTAACAAAACGTGTACGAAATGTTTATTCATCAAAAGAACGTGTTGGTAAATTACCAGAGCTTACTTATGAAGATTTAGCTGATCCTAAATACAAAGGGCAAATTTGCACTCGCTCAGGTAAGCATCCGTATAACTTAGGGCTTGTTGCATCAATGATTGCCCATCACGGTGAAGCTGAGACTAAAACGTGGCTTGAAGGTGTTAAAAGTAACTTAGCGCGTAAACCTCAAGGTAATGACCGTGCTCAGGTAAAGGCTGTTAAAGAGGGATTATGTAACTTAGCGTTAGGTAATAGTTATTACCTTGGCAAAATGTTGCAAGATGACGAACAAAAATCATGGGCTGAAGCGGTAAATATTAATTTTCCTAATCAAACAAATCGTGGTTCGCATATAAATGTTTCTGGCGCTGTTATTACAAAGTATGCAAAAAACGCCGAAAATGCCTTGAAACTCATAGAGTATATGACCGACAATAAAGCACAAAACATGTATGCCTCGCTTAATATGGAGTATCCGGTTAAGGCTGGTGTTGAATTATCAAGTTTGGTTGCGTCTTGGGGAGGCTTTAAGGAAGACAGCTTACCACTGGATGAGATCAGTAAATATCGTCCGTTGGCACTTAAGCTGATTGATGAGGTGAAGTTCGATCTTTAATGACTTATAAATTTAAGCTGTCTAAATGGCAGCTCTTTGCGTGGTCGACAGGTTTATTATTGTCGGCTCCGTTGTTTTTTCTTCTTTTTGAATCTTTACAAGGCGACTCAGAGGTGTTTACTCACCTTTGGAATACTGTGCTTTGGGATTATATAACAAATACTGTACTGCTTATTTTAGGCGTGGGTTTACTCAGTTGTGCAATTGCATTGCCGCTTGGTTGGCTTACTGCGTATTGTAGCTTCCCAGGTAAAAAACAGTTTGAATGGGCACTTATGCTGCCCCTTGCTATGCCCACCTATATTATTGCCTATGTATATACCGATTTACTCGATTACGCGGGACCCATACAAATAGCACTTAGAGACTGGTTTGGCTGGCAGTCTCCTAACGATTACTGGTTTTTTGATATACGCACATTACCGGGGGCGATGGTGATGATTGCCTTAGTGCTTTATCCTTATTTGTATTTGATTTTTAAAACCGCATTACGAGAACAATCCTTTAAGTTAGTACAAGCAAGCCAATTGATGGGGCTTACACCTAGACAAAGTTTTTTTAGAGTGAGCTTAGTGCTCTCTCGTGGGGCAATTGTAGCGGCTTTAGCGCTAATTAGTATGGAAACGATGGCTGACTTTGCAACGGTAAGCTACTTTGCAGTGAGTACATTAACTACGGCTGTATACGACACGTGGTTTGGGTATTATTCACTAACAGCTGCCGCAAAAATATCAGGCGTTATGCTGCTACTATTATTTTTAGCATTAATGGCAGAGCGTTTTAGTCGTCGCGAGCAAGCGGTATTTGAGCGCCAATCAAGCGTTAATAGTGAATCCCTTTATATATTAAAAGGTAAGTCGGCTTGGCTAGCAACTGCTTTTTGTAGTGTTATTTTGTTTCTTGCTTTTGTGTTGCCCGTGGCAATTCTTTTAGGTTATGCAATTACTTATTTTGACAAAGCATGGAATGTTGAATTTTTTAGCTATGCTTGGCAAAGCTTAAAAGTAGCTGGCATTGTTAGCTTAGTCACAATTTTTTTAAGTATATTAGTTGTGTTTTATCAGCGGGTATCTAAAAGTACTTATCCACTTATACCTGGGCGCTTAGCAAGCACCGGTTATGCGCTTCCTGGTACGGTGCTTGCCATTGCAGTATTACTACCGCTCACATTATTAGAGAACTCTATTAACGTTGCACTAGAGCCTTATAATCTTGATATAGGTTTGTTACTTACGGGCAGTATTATCACTATTATTATTGCTTACGTTGTGCGTTTTTATGCGATTGCACATGGTGCAATCGAATCGAGTTTTTTACGTATTAGCCCATCACTTGATATGGCAAGCCAGTCAATGGGTAAAAGCCAAGGGCAAACGCTTCGCTTAGTGCATTTACCTTTATTACGCCGAGGGTTGCTTACAGCAGCATTGCTTGTATTTATTGAGTGTATGAAAGAGCTACCAGCAGCATTATTACTCAGGCCCTTTGGGTTTGAGAGTTTAGCTACGCATGTATTTCAATATGTAAGTGATGAGCAGTTAGAGCTTGCTTCTGTATCAGCCTTGTTTATCGTTGTTGTTGGGTTTATTCCTTTGTATTTTATTAATCGTTCTATGGAGCAACGTAGCTAAATGAGTAGTTTAATTTTGCAAGGCGTAAGCTATCACTATAATGGCACGCAGGTGCTTCATGGTTTAGATTTAACGGTTGGTAAAGATGAAATTGTGTGTTTACTCGGAGCCAGTGGCTGCGGAAAAACCACGACACTTAAAGCAATCGCTGGTTTAATTGAAGCTAAGCAGGGCAGTGTATTTATAGATGCAAAGCTGGTGAGCGATGGACAAACATTTGTATCGCCAGAGCACCGTAATATAGGAATGATGTTTCAAGATTATGCATTATTTCCTCATTTAACTGTTGCTAATAATATTGCATTTGGGCTAAGTAAAATGAATAAAGCTCAAAAACAGCAACGCGTTGATGAAATGCTTAAACTCGTGCACTTAATTGGTTGTGCCGATAGGTTCCCGCATCAACTTTCTGGTGGTCAACAACAACGTGTTGCGATTGCTCGCGCACTTGCTTACAAACCAAGTTTACTATTACTCGATGAACCTTTTTCAAATGTAGATACGCAAGTACGCTTTGAATTAATTGCTGATATTCGTCGAATTATTAAAACCCAACAAGTATCGGCTGTGTTTGTTACGCATTCAAAAGAGGAGGCATTTGCTTTTTCAGATACGCTTGCCATTATGCATCGGGGTAAAATTGCGCAACAAGGGTCGCCAGAGCAGCTTTTTACATCACCAAGTTCAAAGGAGGTTGCAGAGTTTCTGGGTCAGGGCATATACTTAAGCGCAAATGCATTAACAGCAACTGAATATAAAACGCCATTTGGTGTAGTCGAGTCTGATGTTTTACATAAGCACAAGGCAAGAGTTGGGCAAATATATGTTCGCCCTCATCAAATAGAGCTAATTAGCGACAACACAAGTGATAAACAAAGCGAGCGGGCAGAAATATTAAACAGTCGTTTTATTGGCTCTGCTTATGTTTACACTGTTGTGATTGCAGAACAAGAAATTGAAGTTGCTGCACAATATGGCCAGTCATTTGAGCAAAATGAACAGGTTATAATAAAAATAAAACCTCATACGGTGAATTTCTTCGAATTATAATTAACTTTAATTCGCCGTGTTTATTTGTTTATAAGCTAAGGAATAACAATGGCGCAAGCGCAATCAGGGATTTGTGCTGAAGCAAACTTACACGGTTTGCATTTATTTTTTAATGTATTTGATGGTCAAGATGAGTCTCTGCGCGCAAAACTAAAGCAAGTGAATGCGATTGAAGAAGAATTTAGCGATCAGTTTTCTGAATCAATGTTGTCTTGTATGGTTGCTATTGGTGCGCAGTATTGGCCGCATATTTTACCTGAATATATCCCGAGTGAATTACAAAGCTTTCCAAATATAAATCACAGCGATCACTCTATGAGTGTTCAGCCATGCGATTTATTTGTACAAATACGTTCTGATCGAGAAGACGTTAATCATTTATTTGCGTTGCAAATTTTAAAGCTATTTGCACCTGATGTAGAGTTGGTGGAGCAGATTCGTAACTTTCGTTTTTTGGATGGTCGAGACTTTAACGGTTTTATTTATGGTGGAGATACTGCGCTTGGAAGAAAAAAGCGTGCTACGGCATTAATAAATAAACCAGAGAGTTTTGAAGATCAAGGCAGCTATATCCATGTGCAGCGTTATAAACATGATTTAAGCGTATGGCAGCATTTGTCGTTGAGTGAACAAGAACAAATAATGGGTCGAACACGCCTTGATAATACACTGATTACACCAGCTTTAGAGACCTCTCATGCTGTACGTAACGAGTTAAAAGATGAAAACGGACAACCACTACTATTAAATCAAAGTATGCCTTACGGTGATGTTTACGAGCAGGGAATGTTGTCTATAACATGCGCCTCTACAGGTACTGCATTTGAAAAGGTATTAAAAAGCCGTCTTGGGGAAGGAGAGTGCTACGACCATTGGCTTGATTTTACTCAAGCCGATATGGGCTCTGCTTTTTTTGCACCCTCAGTAGGATTTTTAAAGCAGCTTTAAGCTTTTACTTAATTTATTAAACGTTATCAAATAAAAGTCGTACACGCTCCAGTGTTACGTCTATTTCAGATATTTTTGCAGGAGCGATAAATATTGTATCGTCGCCTGCAATTGTACCTAATACACCATCTGCTTTGCCTAATGAATCAAGTAAACGTGCTATTAATTGTGCAGCGCCAGGGCTAGTACGAATAATGATCATCATTTCGTTATGCATAATATCAATAACTAATTGGCGTAACGGACTCTTTGCTGTTGGTACACCCATTTCCGCAGGTAAACAGTAAACCATTTCTTGTTTTGCATTACGAGTACGTACAGCACCAAATTTACTCAGCATGCGCGATACTTTACTTTGGCTTATATTGTCAAAGCCTTGCTCTTTTAACGCGTCAACTATTTCGCCTTGAGAGCCAAAGTTTTCTTCTTTTAAAAGTGATTTAAATGCTTTTACCAGTGCTTCTTGTTTATCTTGTGGTTGCATAGCCTACATTCATTTTTTGTTATTTATGCTGTAAATTCTACACAATAATGAATAATTATGCAGTAGTTGTTTACTTAACTTGCCAGTTTGAGGTTATTAAATTAATAAGTTTACGACTATGGTCGAAAATATACTTAAAATAAGCAGGATAAATTTGTTTTTAGCTCTTAATTTCTTTATCTTATGTGCCACAAGTATTTCCTACCTCAAATTACGGAGAATTCCAATGAAAGTTACTGTATTAGGTGCTGCGGGCGGTATCGGTCAAGCGTTGTCTTTATTATTAAAAACAGGTTTACCAGCTGGTTCTGAATTATCACTTTATGATGTTGCACCAGTGGTTCCAGGTGTTGCGGTTGACCTTTCTCACATCCCAACAGATGTAAAAGTAGCTGGTTTTGGCGCTGATGAGTTAAATAAAGCGCTTGAAGGTTCTGATATCGTTCTTATCCCAGCGGGTATGCCACGTAAACCAGGTATGGATCGTGCTGATTTATTTAATGTAAATGCTGGCATCATCAAAACTTTAGCAGAAGGCATTGTTGCTAGCTGTCCTAAAGCGTTAGTGGGTATTATTACTAACCCAGTAAACGGCACTGTTCCAATTGTTGCTGAAGTATTTAAAAAAGCAGGTACTTACGACGCTAAACGCGTATTCGGTATTACTACTCTTGATGTGATTCGTTCAGAAGCATTTGTTGCTGAACTTAAAGGCGTTGACGTAGCGACTGTAAAAGTTCCTGTAATCGGTGGTCACTCTGGTACAACTATTCTTCCTTTACTTTCTCAAGTTGAAGGCGTTAGCTTTACTGATGAAGAAGTTGCTGCACTTACTCCACGTATCCAAAATGCGGGTACTGAAGTTGTAAATGCTAAAGCTGGTGGCGGTTCTGCTACATTATCAATGGGTGCTGCTGCTGCACGTTTTTGTATGTCTTTAGTTAAAGGCCTACAAGGTGAAGACGTTGTAGATTACGCTTACGTTGCTGTTGAAAATGGCGATGCAGAATACTTTGCACATCCAGTACGTTTAGGTAAAAACGGCGTAGAAGAAATTCTTTCTTACGGCGAGCTAAGCGCATTTGAAACTAAAGCAAAAAATGACATGCTTGAAACATTGAAAAAAGACATAAAAGAAGGTGTTGATTTCATGGCGTAATAGCCTAAATCAAGTATTAAAAAAGCCTGCATTTGCGGGCTTTTTATTGTTCGGAGTTTATGCACATAATATAAAGTGTTAAAGCTAGTGGTCGCGATCAACCGCTATGCGAGCAAGGCTTATTAATGCCTGCTTATAATCAGACTCAGCTAAAAAGTCTAAACATGCAATTGCTTTATCTGCTTCAACTTCAGCTTTTTTCATTGTAAATTCAAGTGCATTAGTCTGTTTAAGCGCAGATAAAATATCATCTAAGTGATCCATGCCATTACTATGCTCAATAGCATCACGTATAAGCTGCGTTTGCTGCTCGTTACCGTGTTGCATTGCATAAATAAGTGGAAGCGTTGGTTTGCCCTCAGCTAAATCATCACCAATGTTTTTACCTAACTGGTCGGCATCTGCATTGTAATCAAGTACATCATCGACCAATTGAAACGCAGTACCTAAATGCATACCGTATGCATTTAATGCGTTAAGAGTTGCTTGGTCTTGCTCTGTTATAATGGCAGCAAGCCCCGTTGCAGCTTCAAATAATTTAGCTGTTTTTGAGTAAATAACCTGCATATAACTCGCTTCAGTTGTATCAGGGTCATTACAATTCATAAGTTGCAGCACTTCACCTTCAGCAATAATGTTAGTTGCATCGGCTAGTACCTGCATAACTTGCATTTTACCAAGACCAACCATTAGCTGAAATGAGCGAGTGTAAATAAAGTCACCAACTAACACACTTGCCGCGTTACCAAATTCAGCATTTGCTGTGGGGGTGCCTCGTCGCAAATTTGATTCATCTACAACATCGTCGTGTAGTAACGTTGCTGTATGAATAAATTCGACAATAGTTGCGAGCGTTATGTGATCTTTACCCTGATAGCCAAGCGCTTTAGCCGCTAGAATAGCCAGCATTGGGCGTACACGTTTACCACCACTGTTTACAATATATAAGCCTAGTTGGTTAACTAAGGCCACATCTGAGCGCATTTGCGCATGTATAAGTTGATTGACGTCATTCATATCGCTTTTGATTAACGCCTGGATAGCTTGTATATCCATTGATCTCCGAGCCAATTTTTATGTGTGAACGGCGCAGATTGTACAACAAAAAAAGGGCTAGCTCGATATTTTGTGACGATTCGTTGAAAAAACACCTTTAAAGTTCTTAATAGAGGCTTAATTAGCAAAGATACTTGATTAATAGATAATCAAAACCCAGTCGTTATTGAGTTTAATAATTGTACCGCAGCGCTCATATTTAAAAGCATTAATTTATTTCAGTTAACAGCTAAAAAGCCCTTGGCAAAAAGGCTAATTAATATAAAATAGGGGAAATAATGAATTGTCCTCAATGTAGCTACTTTTTATTCTTTTTAATTACAAAACAGGGTTGCTTGTTTTTTAGCATTAGCGTAGACTTCGCGCCCTATCGAAGAATATTTTAGTTGTGCCGATTTGAGGGCACACAGACGGAGTTAATTATGTACGCGGTTTTCCAAAGTGGTGGTAAACAGCATCGTGTGACTGAAGGTCAAACGATTCGTCTTGAAAAATTAGACGTTGAAACTGGTGCGGCAGTTGAATTTGATTCAGTGCTTTTAGTTGCTGATGGTGAGAAGATTGAGATCGGTGTACCGTTCGTAAACGGTGGCAAGATAACAGCTGAGGTTGTTTCACACGGTCGCGGTGAAAAAATTAAAATTGTTAAATTTAGACGCCGTAAAAACTCTCGTAATCAAATGGGCCATCGTCAATGGTTCACTGAAGTTAAAATCACTGGCATTAGCGCTTAATTAGAGGTACTTAGAAATGGCACATAAAAAAGCAGCTGGTAGTACTCGTAACGGTCGCGATTCAGAAAGCAAACGCCTAGGTGTTAAGCGTTTTGGTGGCGAATCAGTTCTAGCGGGTAGCATCATTGTACGTCAGCGTGGAACTCGTTTTCACCCGGGCACAAACGTAGGTATCGGTAAAGACCACACTATCTTCGCAAAAGCAGATGGTAAAGTTCAATTTGAACAGAAAGGTCCTTTAAACCGTAAATACGTAACTATCGTAACTGAGTAATCAGTAAGGTAGTTAAAAAACCCCGCCTTTGCGGGGTTTTTTGTTTTCAGTTCTTTTGCAATATATACCTAAGTATTTTTTCGTTGTGTGCTCTAAAGGCTACTTCGGTATATAATAGTTAAATTAACAAGCCAATCCCTAAAGTGAGTAATCATGAAGTTTGTAGATGAAGTAGAAATTCGCGCAGAAGCTGGTGACGGTGGCAGCGGCATCGTGTCTTTCCGTCGTGAAAAATATGTTCCAGATGGTGGACCTGATGGCGGTGACGGTGGAGACGGTGGTAGTGTTTATCTACAAGCTGATGAAAACTTAAATACCCTTATCGATTATCAATTTGAACGCTTTCACAGAGCTGAACGTGGTACAAATGGTCGTAGTCGTAACTGTACTGGCAGAAAGGCTGATGACTTATTTGTTATGGTACCGGTTGGTACACGTATCATGGATGTTGAAACACAAGAAGGGCTTGGCGATTTAACTCAACATGGTCAAAGAATTTTAGTTGCAAAGGGTGGTTTCCACGGCTTAGGGAATGCGCGTTTTAAATCAAGCACTAACCGAGCACCTCGTCAAAAAACGTTGGGTACACCAGGTGAAGTACGTAACCTTAAGCTAGAGCTACTTTTATTAGCTGATGTAGGCTTGCTAGGCTTACCAAATGCGGGTAAATCTACATTTATACGTAGCGTATCTGCAGCTAGACCTAAAGTTGCAGACTACCCGTTTACTACGCTTATACCTAACCTAGGTGTAGTGCGTCCTGAAGCTAATAAATCATTCGTTATTGCCGATATTCCAGGCTTAATCGAAGGAGCTTCTGACGGTGCTGGCTTAGGAATACAATTCTTAAAGCATCTAGAGCGCTGTCGTGTGTTATTACACATAATCGATCTAATGCCAGCTGATGGTTCAAACCCTATTGATAATGCGTTTGCTATTATTAATGAGTTACATCAGTACAGCCCTAAATTAGCCGAGAAGCCGCGTTGGTTGGTATTTAATAAAATAGATTTATTACCGGAAGACGAAGCAAAAGCTCTATGTGAAAAAATTGCAGAAGAGCTAGGCGAAACTGAAAATATTTATAGCATCTCAGCTATTAATAAACTTAATACTCAGCCTTTAATTCACAACATCATGACGCTGCTAGATAGCATGCCGAAAGAGAAGTTTGCTGAAATTGAAGATGAAGAAGTTGAGTTTAAGTGGGACTCTTATCATAAAAAAGCCACTAAAGGCGACGATGATGATTGGGACGACTGGGATGAAAGTGATTACGACGTAGAAGTAGTTTACGAGCGTTAATTATAACTTATTAAATACAAAAGGAGCTTATGCTCCTTTTTCTTTGTTTAATGATAAAGTGCTAGGTGATAACTGTGATAATTTCAATGATTGCTGCAATGGCAAATAACCGTGTAATTGGTTTAGATAATAAAATGCCTTGGCATTTACCTGCTGATCTTCAGCATTTTAAAAAAGTAACAACGGGTAAACCAGTCATAATGGGACGTAAGACATTTGAGTCTATTGGTCGTCCTTTACCAGGTCGACGTAATATTATTATCACTCGAAATAGCGAATATCAAGCTGTAGGTATTGAGACTGTAACAACGCCGGAGGCTGCATTAAAGCTGGTTTGTGATGTTGAAGAAGTAATGATAATTGGTGGTGGAAATATCTATCAGCAATTTTTAGAACGCACAGAGCGTTTATATTTAACCTTTATTGATTTAGACGTTGAAGGTGACACTCAGTTTCCAGATTATCAAAAAGTAGCTAATTGGGAAGTGAAAAGTGAAGAAAGTAAACAGCCTGATGATAAAAATAAACATAGTTATAAATTCGTAACTTTATATAAAAACCGATAACATTATTGCGAAAACCTTAGTAGATTGGTACAATATTAACCAATCAATATAAGAATAAAGTACCAGGAAGGGTTTCCAATGTTTAAATTGCCAAAGCTAGTTGTTATTGCTGCTATAACAGCCGGTTCATTTGTTTATACAGCACCTGCAAATGCTGATGATCAATTAGCTGTATCTATTTGTGAGTATATTGCAGCAGACGACAAAAACCGTTTACGCAGTAAACTTAAAAGTTCTCGTGTAAAAATTCGTAATATATACGATGCGGTCGAATGTAATGGTAATAACTTATTACGCCATGCTGTTGCAAGTAGCGCAGTAGATACAGGTGAGTACATTGTTAAAAACTTATCTAAAAGCTCATTAGCAGATGGCGCAGACATAGCCTGGGCTGAGAGTAGCTATGCTAGCTCACCTCTTATTGCAGTAATTAAAGAACGCGCTGGTTTATAAGCCTTACTTTAATTATTGAAAAGCCGCATTTATTGCTAACACCGATCAGTTAAGGTATTTTTGATCGGTTGACCGATCTTTTGGTTGCTTCACAATACCCTTATCATCTTTTG
>NZ_JADYXF010000058.1:0-21325 GCF_015864385.1 Pseudoalteromonas sp. SWXJZ94C | reverse complement strand
TATTTTGTTTAACTCAGTATTATATTTATTCATGCTCTGCTTTTGGGATAGATAGTGGTTTGGCGATTACTATCAGATCAAATTCAGAGCATGTTTTCAAGTTTTATTCCTTAAGATCCAACCTATGAGCCAATGCTAAATACTGCAGAGCAACCTGCTCTGCCTGTACTTGTTTTAGAATATCTGCGTTTTCTACATTTGGCTTATCTGCTAGTATCTGCTTAACAACATTGGCTAATGCCTCACTTTGTTGAACGGGTACTAAATATTTACTCAGCTCGCCTGTTAATATCTCGCTTGGTCCAAATGTACAATTAGTGCTAACTACCGGAGTACCCACCGCTAAAGCCTCAATTAATACCGTTGGAAGTCCTTCAAAATCAGAACTCAACACTAAAGCTTTGGCATGCTTAATCCAGTTGTATGGGTTTTGTTGAAATCCTGGCACTACTAACTGTTTTTCTATACCGTATTGCTGTGCAAGCTTTAACGCTTTTGCAGGTTTATTACATAAAAGGACTAGCTTGTATTTTTTATCAAGCTTTGCAAATGCTGCAAATAATATATCGTGGCGTTTTTGTTTGGCGAGCCTTCCTACATGAATTAAGTAGGGCTCATTTGGAATATTGTTATTTTGCTCATTTGCTTGTTGGTTTATTTTTTCAAAATCGAACGGGTTATAAATAGTCGCAATTGCACTTGGGTTAATTAAATCCCCTTGCGTTATTTCTTTTTCAACACCCTTTGATACGCAAATAAGTGATTTACCATTTAAATTTTGCTTACTCTTTTTAAGATATAAGTATGAAAATGGACCTAACTTTTTTTGACGTGCAAGTTCTGCGTTAACGGAGTTATGAATAACAAAGTGAACATTTTTGATATTACTTTTTGAGAGTAAATTATTACTTCTATCAAGATTAGAAAGTACTAAATCAATATCACCTATCTCGCTCTGTTTTTTTTCAAACCACGCTTCTAGTTTCAATACACTATTTTTACGTTGCCAAAACCGATCAACTTTTGATGCTCTATGTGCGAATAAGCTCTCAACGTTAAGTACTTTAGGTATGCTGTATTCGATAGAGTTAGCAAGAGACAGAATGGTAACATTATGCTGCTGAGCGATTTTTTCAGCTAATGTCAGCATTACTTTTTCCGCCCCGCCACCCACTAACGAGTCAATCACAATAACAATGTTCACGAATGACTTCCAAGCAACATGCTTTTTACACCTTGAGTTATTACATCAAAACTGTGTACATTTTCAAGGTGGGTGTATTTATTTGTTAGATCATCATAAAAAGGTTTATTAATAATATACTCGACCTTACTCACAATAGAGTCAATATTAAGGTCAGCTTTGAGAACAACGCCTGTTTTTTCACAACTATTAAGGCGCTTATATTGATCCTTAGAAATAGCGCAAGCAACGGCAGGAGTATGCACTGCAATAGCTTGTAATAAAGTATCTCCAGCACTAAGTAATGCAACTTTAGCGTCACTCATTAACGCTAAAAACTCAGTGCTTTGTTGATTTGGTAAACAAATAAGTTCTTCTGCTTCTGGTATCGATTTATTATAATTTGAACCAAATACAACAACACCTTTTAAGCCTGTAAGCTTAGTTATTTCAAGCGCAGCTTTAAAATAAGTATCTGCGCAATTTTGTCCGTTTATAACATGGCCACCAGAGCCCGCATTCACAATAAAATAGCAACCCGCTTTTAGCTTGTACTTATTTAATAATTGCTGCCTTTGATCGGCTGTAGAAAAAGCGATAAAAGGGCCCACATTGTAAGGGCGTGCTAAAGTAAAAATATCTAATTTAGTATTTTCTATCCAACTAAGGGGCTCAATACAGTAATCAGGTTGCACAACCCAGTGGGTATCTATTAATTTAATCCGATTAAGCTTTAACCCTTTTGCACGCTTTTTAGCATGTTGAGAAATAAAAACTACTTTAGCACCTATTTTTTTTGCCGCTTTCATGTGTCCAGCTCGTCCAGCACAATCAAAAATAACTACATGCGGTTTAAACGCTTCTATTACGTCACACACGCTATCTAATTCTTTAGTAGCTGAATGATTAAGAAGTGTTGTTTCAAAGGGGCAACTGTCGGCATAAGCGGTATGCTTATTTAAAATAAAGTGTATATCTAATGGTTCTGACAATGTCGTTTTTAAACTTTGAGCTAACAACAACGATCGCATATATTCACCAATCCCTTCTGGCGATGATACTGGGATAAATAAAAGTCGTTTGTTGCTCATTACATTCTCAATTTCCTATTTGATCCCCAGTATATCAATCGCATACTTATTGCGATAGGCAGGTTACATTTTTATACTATAAATTAACGCCCTAAATTTGAAAATTTACTGCAATAACATACATAGGTTGCTAAACTTAGCCGTAATCTTAATCACAAGGATCTGAACTTTGCGAAACAGAATTTTTCTTCTATCTTCTATCTTTTGCGCGATAAGCGTATCAGCTAATGCTGAGCCATGGGTAAAACCTGATGACTACGGTCTAAGAGCCGATATTCAACAGCTAGCTGATGCGGGTATTATTTTAGCACCTGTTACAACTTATCCTTTAATGTGGAAGAGCTTTATGAGTGATGTAGATAGCACATCACTTGAGCAACTTTCGCCTAGTTTGCAAGATGCATTACTGCGTGTAAAGCATCGTTATAAATCTGAAAATAGTAGTTCGCATAATGTTCAACTTTCAGCTTTTGCCGCAACAGATCCAATTGTAGCAACAAGCTTTGGTGCTACTAATACACAAGAGTCAGAACTTTCAGCTGCATATGCTTATTTAGGTGATAATTTTGCTGCCAAAATAGCTATTAACTATAGAGATGACGGTAAAAAATGTTTAGTTGAAGGTAAAACAGCTGACGATATAATTACCGATGAGCAAGCTTTAACCGATTGTAACGACACCTCGCTTGACGACAGTTACTTAGCTTACCGCTTAGGTAATTGGATTTTTAGAGCCGGTGCTGTTGAGCAATTTTGGGGACCAGGGGTTGATAACAGCTTAATTATGTCAGGTAACGCTAAACCTTTACCTGCACTAAGTGTAACCAGAGAGCAAAGCACTGCTTTTGAAACACCGTGGTTAAGTTGGATTGGTCAATGGGGCTTTACAGCGCAAATGGCTAAACTTGAATCGACACGCGTTGTGCCTGATGCATTACTGTGGAGCACTCGTGTTAATTTTCGCCCTATTCAACAGTTAGAAGTTGCACTTAGTTGGTCTGCACAATGGGCAGGAGACGGACAACCGGGATCTGCTGGCGATTTTATTGATGTAATTACAGGACAAACTGCATGTGTTGATGGCAATGAAACCTGTGATAGTCAGTTAGAATCAAAAATTGGTAATCAATTAGCTGGACTTGATATTCGCTGGTCCGATACGCTTTTCAACCAACCTTATGCCGTATACGCTAGTACTATTGGTGAAGATGCAAGCTCACAGTTTAAGCCTGCCGATAGAGCCTACTTATTTGGTGTACAAACAACGCAGCGTATGTACAACCAAAACGTATTAGTAAATCTTGAGTACACAGATACAGGCGTTTCATGTTCAGCAGGATCTACAACTGAAAACTGTTATTACGAACATTCTGATTATAAATCAGGTTATCGCTATCACGGGCGTACTATTGGCTCAACATACGATAACGATGCGCAATCTGTCGTTTTAACATTATTAGGTCAGCTATCAAGCGGTGATGATTGGCAAGTTAAACTACGCAGTGTTGATTACAATAGCGATAATCGCGATCGTTACCCTAACAATCCAGATTTAGGAAATTCAATCACTAAAACAGGATTTAACTCTAAACAGTTAGAGCTTCGCTATAGACTAATTACAATGAGTGGACGTTTGACGTTAGGTGCTTTTGCATCAAATAATGATGACGTAGATAACGACACATCTGCATTTGCTAAATACGAATATAACTTTTAATAAGTTACTTTATTAAAATAAAAAGGGATGAAAACAGTGTTTTCATCCCTTTTTTGTATTTTTTAAGCAAACTAAATAATACCAATCTGCTTATATATGGGGTCTATTTAACGCTAAGAAAATCACGCTAGAACTAGGCAAAAATTTTTTATCTAGTTGTTCTAAATAAAAAATTTTAACGACATTGTAGTGCAATTTAATTCGTTAAATTGATCAAAGATTTATGCAGGTTGGTATAAGTAATTACTGTTTAATTTTACTAATTACTTTTGATGTTGAGCACCCATCTAAAAATTCAAGCACTTCAACTTTTCCGCCATGGCGAAGTACATGCTCAGCACCTGCTATTTGCTCTACGGCGTAGTCGCCACCCTTAACTAAAATATCAGGGCTTATTTGCTCAATTAATTTAGCGGGAGTATCGTTTTCATCTAAGCTACCAAACGGAATAACCCAATCAACTGATGAAAGTGCGCTAAGCACCATTGCACGCTCATCTAGTGGGTTAATAGGACGATCTGCTCCCTTTAAGCGCGTAATAGATTCATCGTTATTTAATCCAACAACGAGTCTATCGCCTCGCGCTTTAGCTTGTGCTAAATAACGCACATGCCCAGCATGTAAAATATCAAAGCAGCCATTAGTAAATACAATTGTTTCGCCGTTTTGTTTTGCAAATTCAATATGCTGAAGTACATCATCAAATGGTGTTTGGTAATGCTCACCAGTAGTATGTAAATACTGACCAAGCTTACGACTTAACTCTTCTGGCGAGACAGTCGCTGCACCAAATTTACTAACCGCTATACCTGCCGCTAAATTAGCAATTTCGACAGCATCTTTGGGTTCCATGCCCGCACCAAGCATAACGGCTAATGTAGCTATAACCGTATCACCGGCTCCAGTCACATCACTTACTTCAAGTTCTTGTGCTGCAAAATCAAACTTTTCATCTGCATTAATTAACGACATACCTTGCTCAGAACGCGTAAGCAACATGGCTTTAATGCCATTTTTGCTAATTAAATCACGCGCACTTGCTGCTAAAGCTTCTTCTGAATCGGTTTGACCACCCGCTAACTTAAACTCATGTAAATTAGGCGTAATGTAATCAGCACCTTCATATAAATGTAAATCTGGCGATTTAGGGTCGATTAAAACCGTTTTTCCGGCGCCCTTAGCAAGGCTTACCATCTCTTTAATTAAGCTTAAAGATCCTTTGCTGTAATCAGAGAACACAATAAAATCGTATTCATCAAGTACAAGCTCTAAACGGTTTAATAAAAGCTGGCTGTGTTGCTCAGTAAACGTTTCTTCTAAATCAAGACGAACCAGTTGTTGATGACGGCTAATAACACGCATTTTTGAAATAGTCGGTAAATCACATACACTGACTAATTGTGAACTTATTTTTTCACCTTTTAGAATAGTCTCTAAAATCTGCCCGCTTTCATCTTCACCAATTAAGCCCAGTAAGCCAACTTTTGCATCTAACCGCGCTATATTTTTTGCAACGTTAGCTGCGCCGCCCGCTTTGTCTTCAAATTTACTTACTTTAACAACAGGTACTGGCGCTTCAGGCGAAATTCGACCTGTATCACCATACCAATAACGGTCTAGCATTACGTCGCCAACAACTAATATTCGTGCCGCTGATAAGTTTTTTAATAACGATAAATCCATTACTGCTGCTCCGCAACAACCATATCCATGGCTTCACATAACCAGTGACCTATAAACATGTGAGCTTCTTGAATACGTGCTGTTTCGTCATTTTTTATAATGATAGGTAACTTAGCAATATCTTTTACTTTACCGCCATCACGTCCAGTTAATGCCACTGTAAAAGCGCCTAGTTTATTTGCAGCTTCTAATGCTAAATTAATATTATTACTAGTACCTGATGTGGTTAAACCAATAACTAAATCTTCTGGCTTACATAGCGCTTGAACTTGGCGTTCAAACACCGTATCAAAGTGATAATCGTTGCTGTGTGCTGTTAAAATTGATGTATCTGTAGTCAACGCCATAGAGGCAAGCGGACCACGTTCTAATTTGTAACGCACTACAAATTCTGCGGCTAAATGCTGCGCATCGGCTGCACTACCGCCGTTACCAAACCAAACAATCTTGCCACCAGCTTGTAATGCACTGTGGCACGCTTCTAACAGTTGCATAGATTCTTGATGATAAGCTTCCATCGTTTCAAATAATGCTTGATGACGGTTTAATGTTTCAACGTAGCTAGTTGCTACTGAATCGATAATTGACATGAAAAATTCCTCTAGGAACTGAAATAGCAGGGAAAAATTAAATCCATTATTCCATAATTTTATTTAATTGTGTGCATTTTATCGGGTTATAACTGAACCCAGACCATATTTTATTGCGAGTATGTTTAGAAAACGGCTATTTCACGGTAAACTAACGCCACTTCCCTTTAAGAAAGATCAGTATGGCACGCATTTTTTACTCCTTAGCATTAATTTTTATTAGCCCACTGATTGTATTTTATCTCTATATTTTACGAGGTAAAAAAAACAAAGGTTATCGCGAACACTTTAAAGAGCGCTTTGGGTTTGTCAGTAAGTCTTTATTTACGACTAAAACTAAACCTTTAGTTTTTCATTGTGCGTCTGTTGGTGAGGTACTTGCCGCAACGCCACTTATTAAAGCGCTTCAAAAAGCGCATCCAAATTTAAATATACTTATAACCTGTAATACCCCAACAGGTAGAGAGCAAATACTTAACCAGTTTAAAAATACTGTGGCGTGTAGCTACTTACCAATCGATTTTCCGTTTGCGACAGCCAGATTTTTAAAGCGCGTAAAACCACAAGCATTATGTATTTTAGAAACCGAGCTATGGCCAAATTTAATGGCGATAAGCCACAAAAAAAACATACCAGTGCTTGTCATCAATGCAAGACTTTCTGAAAAGTCGCAGCAGGGTTATCAAAAGGTCGCTAAATTAACGTACATTATTATGCGCTCAATTACAGTACTTGCGAGCCATAACAAAACAGATGCGGAGCGTTTTATAGAGCTTGGTCTTGATAAGTCAAAAAGCCATGTAACAGGTTCGATAAAATTTGATATAACGCCAAGTGAAAAGCAATTAGCCAAGGTACAAAACCTTAAACAGCTTTATAGCAGTAATGAGCTCGATACTGACGAGCGCTTTGTATGGGTTGCAGGCTCAACACACCCTGTAGAGCATGAATTAGTATTGGCAGCTCACCAACAGCTATTAAAAAAACAACCGAATGCCTTACTTATAATTGCTCCGCGCCATCCAGAGCAATTTGATAAAGTGGCAGAGCTTTTAACACAAAGCCCACTTAGTTTTAGCCGTCGTAGCCAAAATAACTACAACAATGAACAAGTACTCCTTGCTGATACGCTTGGTGAGTTACAGTGTTTATATGGAGCTGCAAATGTGAGCTTTATTGGCGGCAGCTTAATCCACAGAGGTGGGCACAATCCATTAGAATCAGCAGCATTTTCGGTGGGCGTAATAACGGGTCCGCATACATACAATTTTGATCATGTTTACCCTGAACTTATAAAGCTTAAAGGCGCTGTAGTGGTTGATAACAACGACGAGCTTGCAAAGCAGCTTATAACGTTTAGCCAAAATACAAAAGCATGCCAAACCTTAGGTATTAAAGCTGCTCAATGCGTTGCTAAAAACCAAGGTGCTATACAAAAAACACTTAACATTATTAATCAATATTTAGAGCCAAAATCGTGACCAATATAGCCATAAGCCAAACCCGCGAATGGGTATCATCTGTTATTGTTAAATATAACTTTTGCCCGTTTGCCCGCAAAGAAGTAGAAAATAATTGTATTCATTACATCGTAAGCCCAGCAACGAGCATGGATGACGCCGTAATGGATATGCTTGAGCAATGTGTTGAACTTGACCGCGAACCAGAGCGCGAAACAACGCTTATCATGTTTGATAACGGCTTTAGTGATTTTGAAGATTATTTAGACTTGGTCGATTTAGCTAATGCGCTGTTAGTCGCGCAAGGGTTTGAAGGAAAGTATCAAATTGCTAACTTTCACCCAGATTACGTATTTGCCGATAGCGATGAAACCGATGCTGCAAACTACACAAATAGAGCGCCTTTTCCTACACTGCATTTAATTCGCGAAGCAAGTATGAGCGAAGCACTTGATAGTTATAACGAGCCTGAATCTATTCCAGAGCATAATATAAACCTAGCAAGGCGTAAGGGTATTGATTTTTGGCAGCAGTTACTCGAAGGTTGTAAAAAACCGAGCGCTTAGAGGCTCGGTTTTATTCTTGATTTTATTCTTGATTTTATTCTTAGCTTTAGCAAAGTGAGGCTAGCTGGGTCGCTATTTTTTAACCCAGTTACCATTCACTTCAACATAATGACCGCTTTGCGTTTTTTCAATTGTTTTGGCAGCGGCGAGTGCCTCTACTTGTGAAAGTGACAAGTTATTCTTTTTAGCCAGCTTTAAGTACTGCGCTTTACGCTTTGTATTTATGTCATCAACAACCGCTTTTGCTTCTGCATTTTGTACAACAAGCCCTAAATAACCAGAGCTATCTTCACCGACTAAACCTTGGTTTTTAGCGTCATCAAGGCTAATAGCCCACGCAGAGAACGACATACATACAGCGCTAAGTAATGTAATAATATTTAATTTTTTCTTCGTATTCATGTTATGGCTCCTTAAAATAACTCACTGTCGTCACTAAATAAACTGTCGAGTTCTTTATCTACTTTTACGCGAATTTCGTGATCAACTTTCACATTTAAATTAATTGTAATAGGCTCTTTAGCAGACACCTCAACACGGTGCGTGCAGGCACTTAGTACGCTAATAGCACCCAGCGCGAGCAGTACTTTTATCGATAACGACTGTCTCATTATTAGTTTCCTTTTTGTGAGTATTGTTGCTCAACTTTTTGTGTAATTTCGTCACTTAAACGTAGTGCGCGTAAAAGGGTAAATACGTTTTCTTCATGATTGTAGTTAAAGTTAACTTGCTGCTGCTCTGCTTTATTATAACCTTGTAAATTAACACCGAGTTTTAACCAACCATCACTTTTTAGTGCAACACTACTATTTAGCTTTTGAATATCTAGATTTGTTAATAATCCTAATACAGGTTGCAATTCTTGCTGTTGCTGCATTACTGAATCAAACGCGGCATTATTGGTGATTTTTAAATTACCTGTTCCTTGGCTGAATAAACTACCGTCAATTATTTCAATTTTTCCACTATCAAAATGGACAGGTAAAGACCCCGCCAAGCGCCCCGTTAATACAATGCCTGACTTATCGTCGAGTGTAACGAGTTTACTTGCATCAATGTTTTCAAACTTAACATTAGCAACTTGGTTTGGCTTCCCTATTGTGTAGGTATCTAACGAAAATTCGCCACCAAACACACTTCCTTTTACATCATTTATAAGCGCGGTATTACTACTCACTTGCCATTGCCCTTTAATCGCTTTAACTACGGCACCCGCTCTAAACTCATTTAAATTAAAGGTAGTTGGTTTTACATTAAGCTTACCTGAATTATATTCCCCGCTAAACACGCTATTTAAATCACTCGCAAGGTAATCGTTATACAGTGCACTTGTATGACTAATCCCCATATTGAACGATGCACTTTGTAAGTTTACATCGCCGTTAATATAGCCATTAAATTCGCCCTTAGTCAGCTGTGCAAGCGGCTCAAATTGCCTAATAAATTTATTTAACAGCAGCGCATTTTGTTCAGGAATAATGACTTCAAACGGATGATCTTGCGATGATATATGATGATTTATAACTAACTCAACATCGTTTATAAACGCGTGATGCGTGGCTTTTAGTGCACGACTTTGCAAGCCTGTAGACTCTACTTTTATATTATTAAGTTTTATGTCAGGGCTATTAACAGTCTTTATACTTGTTTTTGCTGTTAGATCAGCAAATAACTCACCTACACCTAAATTAGCATTTGCTGTTAATGTGTTACTTATATCTGTGACTTTAAATTCTTTATATTCTGCGCTTTTTAATTGCTGCGTTAACGCTACCTCTGCGTTTAACTGTTTATCCATTTTTGCAGTTAAATCACCTTGATATTGCACTGCACTTATATCAAACGCATCTACATTATTAAGCGTTAATTTAGCATTTATAAGCCCAACTGGTTTTGAGTCTATAAACTCACTTATATTAAAGTGACCACTAAGGCTAAGCCCATTCGCTGTTGCAGGTGCAAACTCAGGCAAGCTTTCAAGCATAACGGCGTAATCGCCTTTAATTACAGCGCCAGATAACTGAGCATTAACGTTAATATTATTTATATCGGGTGTATTTATTTGAGCTGATAAAGTTGTCTGTAAGTACTCAAATGGAGATGTAATATTTAGTGTTGTATCTGTTATTAAAATATCAAATAGCTTATCGCCTTCACTCACCAAATTTATTACAGGTACACTGAGCTCACTACCCTCTAAGCTAATAGATTGAGGGAGTTTAAGTTGCCAATTTAAAGGAACTTGTTTGCTAACAAAGCCTGCGTATTCACTCGGTGGAATTAACCCAGCACAGCTTGGTGTTAGATTAATTTTGTTATTAAGCAAATCGGTATTGAACATTAACGCTTGGCTGTTTAAATTAAAATGAGTTGCCAACTTGCCAGTGGTTAATACGTTGGCCTGACATTGCTCATAAGTATGAGTAAACTGGGCACTAATATCGCCATTTAACTCAAGTTCTATACCGTCAAAGCTAAACGCTTGCTGAGTATTAAAGTTAAAATCTGCAATTAATGTATTTTTAGTGTTTATAACTTGCTTTAAAAGAGTGTCATTAATCGTAAACTGACCACTTACTTTATTAGCAGTCAAAATTGCACTCGCGTTTATATCACCCGTGACATTAAATTTATTTAGTGTGGGTTCTAATATACTTATTTTAAGTGGCTTATTGAGCTCGTCACTTTTTACTACAAACTGTTTAATGCTGATTAATGGGCGATTTAAGGGAAGCGCTAAATCGAGATTTTTAGCAAGTTGATTAGCATTATCGCTTTCAGGGAAAGGATTAACCGTTAGCACGGCATTTTTAATATCTACACGTTTTGTATTTGCAGTAATACCAGTAAGTTGTAATTGTTGATTTTGATAATTTACACACACTTTATCAGCATGAATATTTAAGCTAGACGTGATTGAAAAATCAAGGCAATTTAACATAATGCCTGCTTTTTTAAGCTCAGGCGCTATAACCCACTGTAATAAAGGTAAACGAAATACATAACCAAGCAGCAAGATACTTAGCAATACAGCCCCAACAATTAAACCAACTCGTTTAAACATACTATCCTTAAATGCTTTGTGCCCTAGCTTCTAGCCATACTAATCAAAAAAGGCTGCACAATGCAGCCTTTTTTATTTTACAGTTAGATTATGAATCTAACTTGTATAAACGCAAATGTAATTAACCTACGTTTTTACGTGCGTTACGGAACATACGCATCCACGGGCTATCCTCTTTCCATTCATCAGGATGCCAAGAGTTGGCAACGCTTCTAAATACACGTTCTGGATGCGGCATCATTACAGTGGCACGACCATCAGTAGACGTGATACCTGTAATACCTTCTGGAGAACCATTAGGGTTAGCTGGGTACTGCGTTGTAGGGTTACCATAGTTATCTACAAACTTAACTGCTACAGTGCCGCTATTAAGCGCCGCTTTAGTGGCTGTATCGTTTGCAAACTCAGCATGACCTTCACCATGAGAAACTGCAATTGGCATACGTGAGCCAGCCATTCCGTTAAAGAACACAGATGGATTCTCTTGTATTTCAACTAAACTAAAGCGAGCTTCAAAACGCTCTGATTTATTAGTTACAAAACGCGGCCAGTGCTCAGTGCCAGGGATCAACTCTTTTAACGTTGATAACATTTGGCAACCGTTACATACACCTAAACTAAAGGTATCTTCACGATGGAAGAAGTTTTGGAACTGATCGCGTGCCATGTCGTTAAACAAAATAGACTTAGCCCAACCTTCACCCGCACCTAGTACGTCACCGTAAGAGAAGCCACCACATGCCACTAAACCTTTAAATTGCTCTAGTGTTAAACGACCTTCTAAAATGTCGCTCATGTGTACATCAACGGCTGCAAAACCTGCACGGTTAAACGCTGCTGCCATTTCTAAATGAGAGTTAACACCTTGCTCACGTAAAATAGCCATTTGCGGTTTAGCACCGGTTGCAATGTATGGCGCTGCTATGTCTTCGTTTAAATCAAAGTTTAGTTTTACGTTTAAGCCAGGATCTTTAGCATCAAATTTTGCATCAAACTCTTGCTTAGCACACTCGGGGTTATCACGACGCGCTTGCATTTGATACGTTGTTTCAGCCCAAATAGTACGAAGCTCAGTACGCGTATGATTAAGTACCGTGTTTTCGCCACGGTTAAATATAATAGTATCGTCGCTATTAAGTGTACCGATGTTGTGAGTAATTGTTGCAATACCATGCTGTTCAAACACCGTATTTACTGCATCTAAATCACTATTTTCAACTTGAATTACTGCACCTAGCTCTTCGTTATAAAGCGCTTCAATGTCAGAGCCTGTTAAACCAACTAAATCAACCGTTACACCGGTATGACCCGTAAACGCCATTTCAGCAACCGTGGTAAATAAACCACCGTCTGAACGGTCATGATAAGCAAGTAACTTACTATCAGCCACTAGCGCTTGCATTGCGTTATAAAAGCCTTTTAATAACTCAGGGCTATCAACATCAGGTGTTACATCACCCAATTGCTTATAAACTTGTGCAAGGCTTGATGCGCCCATGCGGTTTTTACCCGCACCTAAATCAACTAATATAAGCGATGTATCGCCTTTATCTGTGCGCAGTTGTGGAGTTACTGTTTTACGTACGTCGTCAACACGACCAAATGCCGTTATAACCAATGAAAGCGGCGATGTTACTGACTTCTCTTGTGAGTCACCTTCATCTTTCCATGTCGTTTTCATCGACATAGAATCTTTACCTACTGGAATCGTTAAACCAAGCGCAGGACAAAGCTCTTCGCCTACGGCTTTAACAGCTTCGTATAAACCAGCATCTTCACCTGGGTGACCCGCTGCTGCCATCCAGTTTGCCGATAACTTAATGTTTTCAAGGCTACCAATGTTTGCACAGGCAATATTAGTTAACGACTCAGCTACAGCTAAACGAGCAGATGCACCGTAATTAAGTAATGCTGCAGGAGTACGCTCACCAAGTGACATAGCTTCACCGTGGTAAGTATCATACGTTGCCGCAGTTACTGCACAGTTAGCAACAGGTACTTGCCAAGGACCGACCATTTGATCGCGTGCTACTAAACCCGTAACTGAGCGATCGCCAATAGTTATTAAGAATGTTTTTTCTGCAATGGCAGGTAAACGCATTAAGCGCTGCGCTGCATCTGCTGCATTTATTAATGTAGTATCAAGCGCTTTACCAACAACTTGCTTTGACGTTACATCGCGGTGCATTTTAGGTGCTTTACCTAATAATACGTCCAGCGGTAAATCAACAGGGTTATTTTCAAAATGGCTGTCTGACACTGTTAAGTGAGGTTCAGCGGTTGCTTCACCAATAACAGCGTACTGGGCACGTTCACGCTTACAAATTGCTTCAAAGCGATCAAAGTCCTCTACGCCAACAGCGAGTACATAACGTTCTTGTGATTCATTACACCAAATTTCGTGTGGTGCCATGCCTGGCTCATCGTTAGGAATGCTACGTAATTGGAACTTACCACCACGTCCGCCATCATTAACAAGCTCAGGGAACGCATTTGATAAACCGCCAGCACCTACATCGTGGATGAATGCAATTGGGTTTTCGTCACCTAGCTGCCAACATTTATCGATAACTTCTTGGCAACGACGTTCCATTTCTGGGTTTTCGCGTTGTACTGAAGCAAAATCTAAATCTTCGTTTGATTGACCTGAAGCCATGCTTGATGCAGCACCACCGCCTAAACCAATGTTCATTGCAGGTCCACCTAGCGCAATTAATTTAGCGCCAATAGGAATATCGCCTTTTTGAACATGATCAGAGCGAATATTACCTAAACCACCGGCAAGCATAATGGGTTTATGGTAACCACGTACTTCTTCGCCATTATGGCTTGTTACTTTTTCTTCGTAAGTACGGAAGTAGCCTAATAAGTTAGGACGACCAAACTCATTATTAAATGCAGCGCCACCTAGTGGTCCCTCTGTCATTATATCAAGCGCGTTAACAATACGACTCGGCTTACCAAAATCGCTTTCCCATGGTTGCTCGTAACCTGGAATACGTAAGTTTGATACAGTAAAGCCAACTAAACCTGCTTTTGGCTTAGAGCCACGACCAGTTGCGCCTTCATCGCGAATCTCACCACCAGAGCCTGTAGCCGCACCTGAGAATGGGGCAATAGCTGTTGGGTGGTTATGCGTTTCAACTTTCATTAGTATTTCAATGTCTTCTTGATGATACGCATATTCACCTTGCGCATTTGGGAAGAAGCGACCCGCTTTTGAGCCTTTCATTACTGCCGCGTTATCTTTATACGCCGACAATACATTTTCAGGATTTAACTCAAACGTATTTTTAATCATTTTAAACAGCGATTTTGGCTGCTCTTTTCCATCAATTGTCCAGTCAGCATTAAATATTTTATGGCGACAATGCTCTGAGTTTGCTTGTGCAAACATAAACAATTCGATGTCGTTAGGGTTACGTCCTAACTTTATAAAGTTTTCTACCAAGTAATCTATTTCGTCATCAGCAAGGGCAAAACCTTGCTCAACATTGGCTATTGCTAATGCTTCGCGTCCGCCACCTAAAATATCAACAGACGACATTTGGCGCGGTGCATCACTGCGAAACAGTTGTGCAGCATCTTCAAGCTCACTATGCGTGGCTTCGGTCATACGGTCGTGTAATAACGCAATTACTTGTGCAAGTTGTTCTGCGTTTAAGTCACCTTCAACATAATAAGCAATACCGCGTTCAACACGGTGAACCTGTTTTAAACCACAGTTATGGGCAATATCGGTTGCTTTAGATGCCCAAGGTGAAATGGTACCTGGGCGAGGTGTAACAAGTACAAGTTTGCCGGCTGGGGTATGCTCAGCAATAGTTGGACCGTAAGTTAATAGTTTTTCAAGCTTGGTTTGCTCGGAGCTACTCAACGGCGATGTTAAATCGGCAAAGTGAGCATACTCGGCGTATACGTTAGTGACTGGAAGTTGCGATTGTTGGCAACGCGCTAAAATTTTATTAACTCTGAACTCTGAAAGTGCTGGTGCACCACGAAGGATCAACATAGATAATTTCACCCGGGGTTAGGGATTGAACGATATTTTAGGGCAACATTATAGTCTAAGTAGCATTGAGATTTAACTCAAAATTACGCTTTTCATAAAATTAACTTTTCAGCTTTATTTATAGCCGCTTTTAGTTAATAAAATAAAAGGTAAAGTGACGTAGTGGCTAAGTTTTGCTATAACGGGGTTTAATGGGTTAAAGAGGCAAACAATGTTGAAAGAAAAGCTAATAATAATCATTACTTTAGTTATGCTGTTATGTGCATGTGATATGCAAGAACAGCCAACTCAACTCGCCCAAATAAAAGAACACAATAAAATACGTGTAGGTACGCTTGCAAGCGCTAGTAATTATTATCAAGCAGTGCAAGGCGAGCAAGGTTTTGAATATGAACTTTCGCAAGCTTTTGCCGATTATTTAGGTGTAGAGCTTGAAATAGTCCCATTTTTTAATTTATCTGATATGTTTGAACGCCTTGAAAGCGGTGATTTAGATTTAATTGCCTCAGGACTTACCTATAATAAAACCCGTGCAGAGCAATACCGTTACGGACCGACTTACAGAACAATCAGCCAAAAATTAGTTTATAAACAAGGTCGTGTTCGTCCTCGAGAATTTGACGACTTAGATGGCAACTTTACTGTTATAGCTAAAAGTAGCCACTCGCTTACTCTACAAAAAATGAAGAAAAACAATCCTGATCTTACCTGGACAGAAAGCGAAGAATTTGACGAAGAAGAACTTCTCCAAGCAGTTATTGATGGAGAAATAGATTATACACTTGCTGATACGCATACATTATCGCTGTTTCGCCGTTACCACCCAAATTTAAGTATTGGTTTTTCTGTTAGTCATAATGACCCAATTGCATGGATACTCAATAAATCTAAAGATGATTCTTTGTACGCATTATTAGTGCCATTTTTTGGTGACGTTAAGCAAAGTAACCAGCTCTATGTACTTGAAGAAAAATACTTTGGTCACGTACGCCAATTTAACTATGTAAATACCCTAGCCTATATAGAAGCAATTAAAGAAACCTTACCAACATACCAGCCATGGTTTGAACAATATGCAGGTAGCCTTGACTGGCGATTATTAGCAGCACTTAGCTATCAAGAATCTATGTGGAATCCTCGTGCTAAATCACCAACGGGTGTGCGCGGTATCATGATGCTAACCCGCAGTACAGCCAAGCAAGTGGGTGTTACTAACCGATTAGAGCCAGAGCAAAACATTCGCGGTGGTGGTAAATATTTAAGTAAACTGATTAAGCGTATTCCCGACAGAATCCCTCAACCGGATAGAACATGGCTTGCACTAGCGGCTTACAATGTAGGTTGGGGACACGTTAATGACGCACGTATAATTACCGAACAGCAAGGCGCAAGCCCTGATAAATGGGCTGATGTAAAAAAACGCTTGCCGCTACTAATTAAAAAGCGCTATTACCGTAAAACTCGCTACGGTTATTCCCGTGGCGATGTAGCTGTAAAGTATGTTGATAATATTAGAAGGTATTATGATGCACTCGTTTGGCTCGATGAAAATGATGCAATTGATCCAGAACCAAAAGCAGATCCGGTTAATGTTATCGAACCTGTTATAGACCCTGTTTTAGAGCCAATTAACGAGAAAAGCAACAAAACTGAACCTGAATCTGAATCTGAATCTGAATCTGAATCTGTTAAAGATTCACCTGAAAAATTAGAAGAAGTAGTAGATAAAAAAGCAGTAGAACAATCAAAAGAGCTAAAAACTAATAATCGCTAATATAAATAGATGTAATCTTGTTTGTGTACTTGATAAGAACAAAAAATAAGTAAATTAAATATCTGTTTACTTGTCATCAAATGATCACTAATGTGTGTTAATTGTATATCTGTATTTTATAGGGATATACCTGTGCCTTGCTCAATCTTACGCATTAGGAGAACACATGCTAAAACGTAGACGCACACAAAAATTAAAACGTAATGTAATTTACTCAACTGCAACACGTCGTCGTGTTATGTTGCGCAAGCTACACAAAAAAATAATCTGGCGCCGTCGCATGTTTGCTATGCAGCAAATGGAAGGTTCAGAAATCCAGCCAATCGTTAATTAAAGACTGGTAGCATCCCGAGCAGCTTTTTTAGCTGCTTTGATTTGCGCTCTTCTACGTTTAAAAAAATCCGAAATAGTATCACCGCACTGTTGTGCTAAAACACCACCACACACCTCAACTTGATGATTTAACCGAGGCTCTTGTAGTAGGTTCATTATTGAACCCGCAGATCCTGTTTTTGCATCAACGGCACCAAATACTAAACGCCTTATTCTGCTGTGAACTAATAACCCTGCACACATAGAACAAGGTTCTAATGTTACATACAGCGTGCAATCAATTAAGCGATAATTATTAAGCACTTTTCCAGCTTCTCGTACTGCAATCATCTCAGCATGTGCCGATGGGTCGTTATCCGTTATTGAGCGATTGTATCCTACTGAAATTAGCTGGTTATCTTTTACGATAATCGCCCCCACAGGAATTTCATCAAGCTGATCTGCTTGCTTTGCATACAAAAGCGCTTGTTCCATCCAGTAGGAATCATCAAATTGATCGTTCATTATCTCTGCTTAAGTAACTTTTTATGCCGTAATTATACCTAGTTAGCACTCTAAAGTGCGCCATTCATTACTTTATTGCAAAAATAAAACAATATTTACCCGTTTGTAATGGCTCACTCGTGCTGATTTACGCTATAATCTCACGCTTTTTTTATTTAGCTCACAACACGGGTAGCAAATGAAATTTCCTGGACGCCGCAGGCATAAACATTATTTTCCAGTGGAAGCCAAAGATCCACTTACCAATCAACTTAACGCAACAGAGCGATTACAACGTAGTTATATTACGGGTATCGATCAGATCGTTGTTGATATAGAGGCAAAAGTTGATCAAGCTTTCCTTGACGAATTTCAACTACGTAGAGGCATGTCGCAAGTTATTGATAGCGATATAACAAACGCCTTATACGATCGTTTAAAATTAAACGATATGGTTGATTTTGAGTTTGCCGGTGGAACCATTGGTAACACTATGCACAACTACTCTGTACTTGCAGATGATCGCTCAGTTTTATTAGGCGTAATGAGCGAAAATATAAAAATTGGTAGCTACGCTTACCGCTTTTTATGTAATACCTCAAGCCGAGTAGATTTAAACTACCTTCAACCAGTTGATGGACCTATCGGTCGTTGTTTTACATTAATTGATGAAACCGGTGAGCGTACTTTTGCAATAAGCGCTGGCTTAATGAATCACTTACGACCTGAATCTATCGATAAAGATCTTATTGTAAATTCATCAGCATTAGTGATCAGTGCCTACCTTATGCGCACTCAAGGTAGCGAAACGATGACTGAAGCCACTATGCAAGCGGTTAAGTACGCTAATGATGCAGGTGTGCCAGTTGTGCTTACACTCGGTACTAAGTTCTTAATTGAACAAGACCCTACCTGGTGGGCAAGTTTCGTCGAAAAGCATGTTGATATTCTTGCTATGAACGAAGAAGAAGGTTTAGCTATTACAGGTTTTGAAGATCCCCTTTTAGCTGCCGATAAAGCACTTGATTGGGTAGACTTGGTAATTTGTACCGCTGGCGAAAAAGGCTTATTTATGGCCGGCTATGTAGACGAAAGCTTAAAGCGTGAAACCGAATACCCGTTACTACCAGGTGCTATACCTGATTTTAACCGTTACGAATTCTCACGTGCTATGCGCAAAGATGAATGTGATGAACCTATCAGAGCATATAGTCATACTGCCCCATTTATGGGTGGACCTGATTCAATCAAAAACACCAATGGTGCAGGCGATTGCGCATTAGCCGCTGTACTACATGATTTGTCAGCGAATGTTTACCATAAGCTTAATGTAGCAAACTCAGCTAAACATCAGCAACAAGCTATTACTTACTCGTCACTATCGCAAATTAGTAAATATGCTAACCGAGCTAGCTATGAAGTATTAGTTCAGCACTCTCCGCGTTTATCTCGCGGCTTACCAGAGCGTGAAGATTGCCTAGAACAGGTTTATTGGGAACAATAATTAATAGTTGGGAGCAATTTTTGCTCCCATCGGTTAACTAAAAAATAGAAATATCGAGTTTCTTAGATAGCAGTTCTAATGCTGCTATTCCTGCAACGGAGTTACCAAACGAATTAAGTCCTGGAGAATAAACTGCGACCGTAAACTTATTTGGTAATACGGCTAAAATAGTTCCTGACACTCCCGACTTACCAGGCATACCAACTCTGTAACCAAAATCACCTGCTGCATCATATAGACCACTCGTAAATAAAAGCGAATTAAGCTGCTTATTCTGACGACTACTTAAAACACGATTGCCTGATCGATTATCAACACCTTTATTAGCTAAAAAATTATAAGCTTTAGCCAACTCAATACAATTAAGTTCAATAGAGCAAAAGTTAAAGTAAGCCCACAAAACATCATCAACTTCATTTTCAAAATTACCAAACGATTTCATTAAATGCGCCATAGCAGCATTACGATGCCTGAATTCATATTCTGAATTGGCAACTTTCTTATCAATAATAATCCCTCTATTACCAGCTAATAGCCTGAAGGTTTCGAGCATTGAATGCATTGGAGCAGATAAACGGCTGTATAATGCATCGCACGTTACAATAGCGCCGGCATTAATAAAAGGGTTACGGGGAATGCCCTTTTCAAACTCAAGCTGTGTAAGCGAATTAAATGCCGTACCTGAGGGTTCCTTACCAACTCTATGCCACAGCTCATCACCGTAACGTTGTAGTGCCATTGTAAGTGTCATTACTTTAGAGACAGATTGAATAGTAAAACGCTGCGTACAATCACCAGCACAAATTGTTTCACCATTTGTAGTATATATAGCAATTGAAAATTGCTTAGGATCAACCTCAGCCAGAGCTGGAATATAATCAGCTACTTTTCCTTGCGATAGCAAAGGTGCTACTTCTTGAGTTACCTCATTCAATACACGTTGATAATCCGCAGTAGGCAATCTAAACCTCTATATCATCATTCATAAAATTGAATTTTAGCACGCGCGAATAGTCACACCTAGTTTTGTTATTGAATTTAAAGGTGAGACTTTGCTTAATTTAAAAAAGCAAAAAAACGTCATATTACTGCAGCGAGTTTCTTTTAATTGAATTCGGATAATGTCGTAGTGCCCATAGCCGTGGAGAGCCACATAGCAAATACCACACTATTATTAATCGTGTGGTTTCTTAGTGTGCAGAGTTTTATTAATTTCAAAAAGTAAAAAACCCGTCACATTGCTGTAACGGGTTTCTCTTAATTAAATCCTAGTAATGTCGTAGTGCCCACAGCGGTGGAGAGTCACATAGCAAATGCGACACTATTATTAATCGTGTCGCCTCTTAGTGTGCAGGGTTTTACTAATTTCAAAAAGCAAAAAACCCGTTACATTGCTGTAACGGGTTTCTCTTAATTAAATCCTGGTAATGTCGTAGTGCCCACAGCGGTGGAGAGTCACATAGTAAATGCTACACTATTATTAATCGTGTCGTCTCTTAGTGTGCAGAGTTTCACTAATTTCAAAAAGCAAAAAACCCGTTACATCGCTGTAACGGGTTTCTCTTAATTAAATCCTGGTAATGTCCTACTTTCACATAGCAAATGCTACACTATCATCGGCGCTGTTTCGTTTCACTACTGAGTTCGGCATGGAATCAGGTGGGTCCAAAACGCTATTGTCACCAAGAAAATTCTTTTCAATTTTCTTATTTTTAATTATTAAGATTAAAGTCCTTCGACTGAATTTGAAGCCTGGTAATGTCCTACTTTCACATAGCAAATGCTACACTATCATCGGCGCTGTTTCGTTTCACTACTGAGTTCGGCATGGGATCAGGTGGGTCCAAAACGCTATTGTCACCAAG
>NZ_JADYXF010000057.1:0-22448 GCF_015864385.1 Pseudoalteromonas sp. SWXJZ94C | reverse complement strand
TTGCTGCTAAAGCCTGGGTCTCACATTACCCGAACTTGGTTATAAATAATAATTTGATGGGTTTATTATCCATACAATTGCTCTAGCTCTGAGGCATCTTTGTTATCACATGCCGTATCAATTTTATCGCCTAGAACTTCGATATTTTTGTTTAGCACTGTGGAATCCTTGGGTTATTATAAAGCTAAGGCTTACATTACAGACATTAGAAAAAGTAAGTCAATTGAAACATGGTTGAACCACTAAGAATCAGTTCGTTAACAAGAAAATGGGCTGAAATGAGTTAAACCGGAAAGGCAGCTACTGGCACAAAGCAGCCTTACTCTTTAGAGTTTCTGCTATTTAAGGTGGTCTGCTCACTTGTATGAACAAATTTCACGTTACTTACAAGATTAAAACAAGCTTGCTTATAAATTTGAACTCAACACAAACACGGTTAAGTTGTGCATTAAATAATAACTTAATAAGGTTATGTTGCCAGTTCAGATAACTTAATTGATTCAATCACCTAACTTATCTATTATTTGTGCTTTGGTTGCTTTTAATCTATCAGGAAGTGTTCCCATGGGATAACCTTCTTGCTCCATAATCACAACATTACTTATATTTTCATCAAAGTAAGTAATTGAGTCTACATAAGTTACATACCTATAATCGATTTCATTTTTTTCAGAAATAGGATACTGACTCTTAACTTCCTCAAACGAACTATCACGATAAACTACAATATTTACATCATACTTTCTTGGCCTTGAGTCTCCATGAGATTGCCACTGAAACCATTCTACACCCAACAACGAGCCACTCATTGAGGGAGGACCGAAAGCAGAATAAGGGAGTACTAATACTTGGCTTTGATTTGAATTGTTACTAGAACAGCCGCTAATAAAAAATACACAACAGATAAAAAGACAAAGAATAAATTTCATGATTACTCACCTTCAGCACATTTAAGTGTTTTCAAGCTCAGATTAGCAGTGTAGTGGTCAAACCTTGACTTCACACATTAAGAATCTTCGATGTCTGCTCATGGCACTTATGAGACTGTCAGGTTTGATTAAATATTATTAGTCAAACACCTGACAGTTAAGGTCTGAGCTAGTGCAAGTTAAGACTTATTGGCGAATAGTTAGAACTAGCAGCTATCACTTCTTCTCAAACCTCGGTACTTTTTGCTTATCTGCTTTACTCATTGCAAGCTCTTGGATTTCTTCTTGCTTATGCTCTGCCGATTTAGTTTCTAATGACTGCTGATTGGCATTCTCAAAAGAAAGCTCAGTAAGGAGTGCAAAGTGATCAGACCCATATTTAGCTAGGCGCTTAATACGCTTTACTTTAAAGCCTTCGCTGTGAAATAAGTGATCGAGCGGCCAGCGCATAAAAAAGTAACTTGCATGAAATGTATTGTAAAAACCGCGACCTTTTCGTGGGTCTAATAAGCCGCTAATTTGCATAAATAAACGCGTGCTACGCGACCATGCTACGTCGTTTAAGTCACCGGCAACTATGGTAGGACGAGTTGGATTTTTAAGTGCTTTAGCCACCATAATTAGCTCTGAGTCGCGCGGACGCGACGAGTCTTCTTCCGTTGGGCTTGGCGGTGCAGGATGAATAAAGTGCCCTTGCATTTGCAGACCGTCGTCGTTTTCGAACAAAATATGAATTGAGGGAATATCTTCCTCTATCAGCTCACATATTTGTGCATCAAGTATTTTAAACTTACTGTATAAATGCATGCCGTAGCGATTATCTTTAGGGCATTCTATGTAATACGGGTAATTTTTTTTAATGACTGATAATTTATTTTCCCACCAGCTATCGCTCTCAAGCGTGATAAGTAGGTCTGGTTGGTGCTCGTTAACCAAGCTAATTAACTGCTCACTTTTGTGGTTCGACATGAGTACATTTGCCGACATAATTCGTACGCTATGATCTATATGCTTAGGTGCGCTTTGCACTTCTTTTTTAGCAAGCCACGTATACGGGTAAATCCATTTACCTTGTAAAACCATTATAAGTAATGAGGTTAAGGCTATAAATACATAACCTATTTCGCTACTTTTCCATAATAAAAACAACGAAGTAACGGCTACAAAACTGGCAATATAAAATACTTGTAAGCGCACAAAGTCGCAGCTACGCACTAAGTAGTGTTGGCTGTACGACATTGGTAACAAGGTAACCAGTAAAAAAAAGCCAATAATTATAGCCAGCGCAATGAGCATTTTAATATCCTTATAAAGTTAATTTAGCGACTTAATATTGAAAGTATTTGTCGGGTATCGTGCACCATGTGAATTATTGTACGGTCTATTTCAATACTTACTGTACCATTCGCTTTAGAGCGTTCAATCACTCTACCTCGTTTATATATATCACGTTCTAAAAAGTCGCCCTTGTGGTAACTTTTACTTAGCCCTGGTGGAGTCCAACCTGCGCGAATTAACTGCTTTGCTTCTTTTTTAGAAAGGTAGTCATTATCGTTGTGCTTATTACTGTGCTTATTACTGTGCTTATTACTGTGCTTATTACTGTGCTTATTACTATGCTTATCTTTATGTGGATTTGCATCTGCGCTTATTGAAAATAAAGCCAATGCTACCAATCCCGTATATATAGGTGTTCTCATAAATAATCTCTAATGTAGTTAATAACTAAAGATTAACAAACATGGCTGAACATCGTATGAAACAACCAATACCTACTTAACGTTGTTTATATTGTGTTTTGCAGTGGCTTCGCATAATTGCGGGGTCTCGCAGTTTTAAATGTTTTGTTTTTCGACCTGCGTGTCGCTTACGCCAAACTTTAAAACTGCCTTTAGAAACGTTGTCTCGCATAAAAACCACCAGCTGCGGATACTTTAATCCGTATAACTGCTCTATTGCCTCGTAAGGGGTTCTATCTTCCCACGCCATTTCAATAATGCGGGACTGCTGCTCTGGGTTAAACATGGTGTATCTCACAAAATTTAACTTATACGCTAGGTAAAAATACTTAGATCAATACAATTAAGCCCAGTAGCTGTATAATTAGCATTCAGGTTACAAACTCAAAGGGAATTAGATTTATAATTATGCGTATAATATTACTTTTTTTAGCTTTAAATTTTTCCTCGTTATTACTTGCTGATCCAAGCAAAACTCTGCGCTGCGTAACAACTCACTACCCGCCTTTTACTATATATGATGAAAAAACCGATACATTTACGGGTTTAGATATTGAATACTTAACGTTTATTGAGCGTAATTTAAACTTAAAAATTGACGTTGTTCACTTACCTTGGGCACGCGTAAAAAAAGAAATGACGCTAGACTATTACGATTGCTATTTCTCCTTGGCTAATAATCAAGAACGTGCAAAATATTTAGATTTTACCAGTGAACCTTTGCATACCACTAAGTATGGTTTATTTACTTTAAACAACGATAAACTACACACCGACGATTTATCACACGCTACAATAGCTATGCTACGCGGTGTTGATGTTCCTGAGATTATTGCTACAAAATATAATCTTAATGATAATAATTTTATTCACTCGCTCTCAACAAAAGATACCTTTGGTCTACTAGAAAAAAACCGTGTTGAATACGCGATAACTAACTATCAAGCAGGTTTATGGTACTCAAAAGAATATAAGAATATTTATTCTCGGCAATTAAATGAGTTTACATTTCCTACTTACATTGCTTTTAAGCATGGTTTAATTGATACAAAATTAGTTGATGAACAAATAAAGCGCTTTAAAGCTCAACAGCATAAAAATAACTAAATTTATAAGCTATTAATACTTACGGAATAACGCATGTTTAAAAAACTACCAAAATGGGTTGAATACGGCGCTTTCACACTCGCATTTATAGCGGGCATCGTTAACGCGGTAGGCTTATTAGGATTTGAACATCAGGCTATTTCGCATGTATCGGGCTCAGTTACTTTGCTTGGTATTAAAACAATAACAAATACCAGCACAGCCTTGTTGCTACTCTCAATAATAATTAGCTTTATGTTGGGCTCTGCACTGTCGGGCTTATTGCTCTCTGGTGGCTCATTAAAACTTGGTCGTCATTACGACACCTTACTGTTTATTGAAGGACTGCTACTACTGGCGAGTGCCTATTTACTAAAAAACACATTTGTTTATGGGATTGTTTTAGCCTCTGCCGCATGTGGTTTACAAAATGCGCTAGCGACTAATTACAGTGGCGCAGTTGTTCGTACCACACACTTAACGGGTATTTTTACCGACCTTGGTTTAATGATTGGCAAAGCATTAAAAGGTGAGCAATTTGATACTCGTAAGTGCGTTATATTTTTACTCATTATTAGCGGCTTTTTATTAGGTGGAATTGTTGGTTATATTTTATTTAAGTATTTTTTAGTGCTCGCGTTATTATTTCCGGCGGCTGCGTGCTTTGTATTATCTTTTATATACAAAATATATAGGTTACGTACGCTTTAACGCAACGAGTTTAAAAGCACATAAAAACCGCATATTATAGAGGCAATGCAATATAGATCACTTTCAAGGAATGTATGAAACCTTATTTTTTGCCGCTGTTATTACCCTTTAGCCACACTGCGTTTGCCAACAATCAAAATAATGATGCAATAGAAACCATAACAACTACGGCATCACGTATTGAAGCGTTGTCGACCCCACTGCCTTTATCAATAAGTACACTAACGCAAGCGCAGCTAAATAGCATTGCGCCTACACATATTGAAGAAGCCCTGCAACGTGTAGCAGGTGCTAATATTCAACGCGGAAATGGTCAAGAGTATTTACCCGCCCTTCGCTCACAAGTGCTTTCGGGCGCGGGAGCCTGCGGCGGTATACTTACTCTAGAAGATGGCATACCACTGAGAGCCGCAGGGTTTTGTAACATAAACGAGCTATTTGAAGCGCACAGCGAAATGGCGCAGCGCATTGAAGTGCTAAAAGGTCCTGGTTCTGCGCTTTATGGTTCAAACGCTGTGCATGGTGTTATTAATGTAATAACACCCGACACTACTCAAGGCGGTGGTTTAGTTGGTTTAGACTATGGCTCGTACGGCTATACTCGCTACAAATTACGCGCAGGACAAGATTACGGCAACAGCGGTATAGGCATTAACGCAAGTGTTACCGACGATAGCGGTTACCGCGACGACGAAAGCGTAAAACAACAAAAAGTTAATATTCGCCATCGCTATTCAAATAATAATTTATTACTTACCTCTGGCCTTACTTACACAAACCTAGATCAGCAAACTGCAGGATTTATTACAGGCTTTGAAAGCTATAAAAACGAAGACCTAGCGCAAAAAAACTTTGACCCTGACGCATTTAGAAAAGCACGTGCATTTAGAGCATGGAGCAACGCAACATGGCAATTAAATAACGATGATGTGCTCTCCACTACGTTATATTTTCGTGACCAAAACATGGACTTTTTTAAGCACTTTTTACCCGGCACACCGCTTGAAAAAAACAGCCAAACCGGCTTTGGTGTGCAATCGCTTTATCAACATAATTTACAAAGTAATGTAAAAGTAAACCTAGGGCTTGATGGCGAATACACGCAAGCCGACTTTACTCAAAGCCAAAGTGAGCCAACTCAGGGCTCTGCATTTTTAGTTGCTACAGTGCCACAAGGTAAACATTACGATTACGATGTAAACGCGACGCTTTATGCGCCTTTTGCATCTATTGATTGGCAATTAAATAAATGGTTACTTACTGCAGGTGTACGCTACGAGCATATGCAGTACGACTACACCAATAATATGCTAGCTGGTAGAACAAAAGACGATGGCACAGAATGTGGATTTGGTGGCTGCCGATACAGTCGCCCAGCAAGCGCTAAAAATAGTTTTAGTAATTTATCGCCAAAGCTTGGCGTAAGTTATCAGTACAATACAAATAACACGCTTTATGCGAACTTTTCTCGCGGTTACAGAGCGCCACAAGCGGCTGAGCTATACCAATTACAACGCGAGCAAACTACTGCAAATTTAAGCGCCGAAATAGCTAATAATGCAGAGCTAGGTATTAAAGGAATTTACGAAAAGCTACGTTATGGCGTGTCGGTTTACGCTATGAGTAAACACAACACAATTTACCGCGATAGTGACTTTTTTACGGTAAATAATGGCAGCTCTCGCCATCGTGGTATTGAACTTGAATTTGACTACCAGCTAACGCAGTCGCTTGCGCTTAACTTTGCTGGCACTCACGCAAAGCATACTTATACTAACAACCAAGTACTTAATGGTTTAAATATAAATGGCAACGACATAGATACCGCGCCGCGCAATATTGCTAATCTTGATTTAACATGGCAAGCACTCAGCAATACACAACTTGCTTTGCAATGGCATCGTGTTGGTAACTACTACACCGACCCAGAAAACTTAAATAAATACCAAGGGCATGATGTTTTAAGCTTGCGCGCACAGTGGCAAGTTACTAGTAATCTTGAAGTGCTTGCCCGCATTATTAATTTAACCAATGAGGCTTATGCAGAGCGCGCCGATTACACCAGTTTTACCGGCGACAGGTACTTTCCTGGCAAACCTCGTAACGCCATGCTTTCGGCAACTTATACGTGGTAGTGCTTATTTAAGGACTAAGCTAATTTAACTGATTTAAGTCGCTCATGTATTTCATGGGCGACTTTTTCATCACTTTTTTAAACATAGTAATAAATGCACTCACCGACTCATACCCAAGTAACTCCGACACCTGCTGCACACTTTGCTTATCAGAAAGCGCCTTTAAGGCTGTAATTATATGCAATTGCGTACGCCACTTTCCAAATGTCATACCGGTTTCTTTTTTAATTAACCGCGCTAATGTGCGCTCAGTTAATGCAAACTGCTTAGCCCATTGTGGTAGTGTTTTTCGATTGTTTGGCATGTTTATTAACTGATCGCTCATTATTTGAATTACCTCGTTTTTAGATAATACAAAATCAAGAGGCTGTACGGGCATATCGATAAGTTGATCAAACAACACCTGCGCTAAACGTGCAGTTTTACTATTTAAAGCATAGTGCTGATTATGCGCAGCCAACTCACACATTAGCTCTTTAACCAGCGGCGTAATGGCTAACGTACAGGTATTTAGTGGCATACCGCTTTTACTACTATCAATAAATAAATGGCAAAGCTGCGCGTTATCAGACGCCCTATTACTATGCACCTTTTTTGCTGGGATCCAAATTGCACTGTGCGTAGGCACCATCCATATTTTTGCCGACACTTCACATGTTACATAACCATGCAGCGCTAAAATTAACTGCCCTTTTGGATGAGTGTGCAGAGGGATTTCGTGACTTGCATGGGCGTGCTCTATTTTGGCTATTATGGGCTGCGCCATAGTTTCAAAATTTTTAATGTCGTCCCAACCAATTGCATCAAACATAGTTTTGTCTGTTTTTAGTTATTTAATGTCATTATCTCTAAATTATAGTTTTTGCTAAGCCTTTATACTAGCGCCCATTAAATATTAGCTTTAATGGCATCTTTTTTGTTAAATAACACACCCAAATCACGCTTTGCTGGCATATTACTTGTGCTTGGCATATTACTTATTGCTGCAAATTTACGTGCCACATTTACAGGTATTGCACCTGTGCTTGAACAAATTATTAATCACTTTGGGCTTAGCGCATCACAAGCTGGGTTTTTAACAACATTACCACTCATTGCCTTTGCGGTTGTATCGCCAATGGCTGCAACTCTTGCTAAAAAGCAAGGGCTAGAGCGCACCTTGTTTGTAGCTTTGTTATTTATACTTGCAGGGGTTGCGGCGCGGGTAATAAATACCTCAGCCATGCTTTTTGTAGGCACCGCTATTATTGGTGTAGGTATTGCTATAGCAAACGTATTATTACCAAGCCTAATTAAGCGCGACTTTCCTGCTAAGATTGCGTTAATGACCTCTGCCTACGTGCTTACTATGGGCGTTGTATCGGGTGGGTTTTCTACTTTAGTATTCCCCCTTAGCCAACTAAACGGGTTAGGATGGCAGCTTGCACTGGGTTCATCAGCCATTATTACCTTGGCGAGTATTATTGTATGGATGTCGCAATTAAGTAAGCATACAAAACCTGCGAATATTGCTCAGCAATCTGACACTTCTAAAAGTGTATGGCGTTATTTACTAGCATGGCAAATTACCTTATTACTGGGTTTAAACTCTTTTTTAAATTATATAATTATTACGTGGTTACCAAGCATATTAACCGAAACCGGTCACTCAGCTACCCAAGCGGGTGCTTATCATGGTGCTTTTCAAATAGCGACTGCATTGCCTGGTTTAATATTAATTCCGCTACTTGCCAGATTAAAAGATCAAAGCGCGCTTAGCTTTATTTTAGCCATGCTGAGTGCACTCAGTGCGTTGGGGCTACTTTACATGCCTAACTTTGCCTTTGTATGGACCTTAATGCTGGGTTTTTGCTCTGGAGCGTGTTTTATATTGGGGCTGTCGTTTATTAGTTTACGAACCGATGATTCGCAACAAGCGGCTTCGCTTTCGGGCATGTCGCAAAGTGTAGGGTATTTACTTGCAGCAATTGGACCTATGCTGGCTGGTGCATTACACACAACTACGGGAAGCTGGAGTGCGCCATTGTGGTTATGCGCTATTGCTGGAGTATTGTGTGCATTATGCGGTTTAGGCAGTGGTAAAAATACCACTTTGGCTAAATCAGCTAACGAGTTGTTGTAACCATGAAAATAAACCAGATGAAGGTTTACTACTCGCGTGCTTTTGCTCATAGCGTTTATTCGTCGCTTCGCGCTGCTCACGACGCTCTTGCGCTAAATTAGCTTTTGCAGCAAAACGTAAACGTTGCTCTTGCGTTAACTCGTCATTAAAATTTATTACTGTTTTATTTACTGCACGGCTGCTTTTTGGTGAACTACACATGATCTTTCCTCTGTTGTGTAACTATTCAAATAGACAGCCGTTTAACTAATAAAATTTCAGAAAAACTCACTTTTAAATTTAAAGTGCGCCTATACACTCAACTTCTACTAACGAATCAAGCGCTAACGCATTAACAGCAAAAGCACTACGAGCAGGATACGGCGCATTAAAATACTGGGTATAAATAGCATTAAACGCTTTAAAGTCGTTTATATCAGTTAGCATAACCGTACACTTAACTATATTACTCATACTGTAGTTATGCTGCTTTAAAGTACGTTTAATATTTTCAAGCGTTTGCTTAGTCTCACCTTCAAAACCGCCTGTAGCCAACTTACCTGTTGCAGGGTTTATACCTATTTGCCCTGACATATAAAGTGTATTACCAGATTTTACTATTTGCGAAAATGGTAAGTTAGGGTTCGCTTCGCCTGCATTTAAAAATTCGACATTACTCGATGTTGCAAAAGCATTGCAGGTGATTAGCGAACTTCCTATAAAAACTATTTTTATCAGTGTGTTCATTATTTGATTCACTTTACTTTTGTGGTGTGGTTTCAAAGGCAGGAACTTCGTGTAAATTATTTAACCATGTAAGCGTTGATTGAGACCAAATTTGCGCAGACGGTTTAAACTCATCGCGCTGATCTACCGCACCAATACGTAGCCCATAAACACGACCTTCTTTTTCTGCATTTGTAGCATAAAGTGTTGTACCACAATTACCGCAAAAACCTTGAGCGCGCTTGTTACCGCTTTGCGCCGTTTTTACATACTCTTTAGGCTCACCATGGGTAAACACAACACTATCTGGTTCTGCAATTATAACGGCTCTAAAAGGACCGCTCGACATACGTTGGCAATCGCTACAATGACACACTAGTGCATTATTATTTTGTGTTTTAGCTTGGTATTTTATATCGCCGCAGTAGCAGCTTCCTGTAATTTTCACTATTTAGATCCTTAATGCTTATGAAGATTAAATATACTTTAAATATTCTGAATGATTTTAATGTAAATTGCTGCGTATTTGAGCCACAGGCACTTACAAAGATTGTAATCAGGATATAAAGACCGGTAATAACGATTCATTATTTTTAATAATTTATAAAAATATTTACCGCTTCTTTATATCTTCGGTTGGTTTTTTAATGCCTTATAATGTTTTTAAAATTTGAGCAGCCGCTAAAAACATGATGAAACCTTTTAAATAAAACAGCAATACCACGTTAGGCTAATGCGTAACGTGGTGCATTAAAACTATTTTTTATGGGTGTTTAGATAGTCAATAGCTAATAAGCTAAGCGCTTTGGTTCCTACTTTAAATGATGATTCGTCGGCATAAAAATACGGAGAGTGGTTACTTGCAACGGTTGCTAAGTCTTGTTCAGCAGGAGTACCGCCTAAAAATACAAATACACTTGGTATTTCAAGTGCATAAAACGAGAAGTCTTCTGCGCCCGTTATTTTATCCATTTCGATTACGTTATTCTCACCTGCTGCCCTCTCTAAGGTTGGTAGCATTTTTGCTGTTAACTCTGGGTTGTTAACTGTTACAGGGTAGCCTTCGTGAATATGTACATCAGCTGTAGCACCTGATGATTTAGCGATATGTGTTGCTGTAGTTTTAATTTTTTCAAATATTTGCGCGCGATTGTCCATATCAAAGTTACGAATAGTGCCTACCATTTCAACTTCTTCAGGAATAATATTATTACGAACACCACCAGCTATTTTTCCAAATGAGATAATTGCCGGCTCTTTAGTGATATTAATTTGACGACTTACAATATGGTTTACGCCCGTTACTATTTGCGCAGCGGCTGCAATAGGATCAACCCCTGTCCAAGGTGCAGAGCCATGCGCTTGACGTCCATGCACAGTAATTTCAAAACTATCAGCGCTAGCCATTGCTGGGCCACTTCGATAGCCAATTTGCCCGCTGTGCAGACCTGACGTTATATGTAGACCAAATGCAGCATCGGGTTTATATTTTTTAAATATTCCCTCTTTTAGCATAAGCTCAGCACCACCTTCCTCCCCTTGTGGTGCGCCCTCTTCTGCCGGTTGAAAAACAAACATAACGTTGCCATGTAATTCGTCTTTCATATTGGCAAGTACTTCTGCGGCGCCCATTAACATAGCTACGTGGGTATCGTGCCCACACGCATGCATAACACCTACATCAACGCCGCGATAATTAGTCGTTTTGATTGATTTAAATTCTACATCGGCTTTTTCGGTTACTGGAAGTGCATCCATATCGGCGCGTAACATAACGGTTGGACCTGGTTTACCGCCTTTTAAAATACCAACAACACCAGTATAAGCAATGTCGGTTTGTACTTGCATACCGAGTGCTTTTAAATGTTTAGCGACTATACCGGCGGTACGCGTTTCGCGATTGCCAAGCTCTGGATTTTGATGAAAATCGCGTCGCCACTTTATAACTTGCTGCTCCACGCTTTTTACTTGCTGGTCTAAGTTTGCGTTTGCGTTTGCGTTTGCGTTTGCGTTTGCGTTTGCGTTGAAAGTATTAAGTGCGGCGAATCCTATTGCGAGTGAAATTAATGAGCGTTTCATGTTCCATCCTTTATTTTTATTGTAATTAAGCCAACAACGACTTTTGTATTTTTAATATATGCGTACAAATTAAAAAAGTAAATTGAGATTCTCATTAAGAAAAATATTAACTTTTCTACTTTTCAAGTATGTTCAGCCAAACCTCTTTATAATCGCACTATAAATAGCTATTTGAACTACTGTATTATTTATTGGAATTATTAATGCCTTCATCACCAGCTAAAAAAAACAGTTTATTAATTGATATTTGGCAATCATTTTTAACATTACCTAATTGGGTGAAAATTTGGGTAGGGTTATGGCTTGCACCTATTAATATGCTTACCCTTTACTTTATTAACAACACTTCTGGTTTATTAATAACATGCCTTGCTTACGCGGGCTTACTGCCTAATTTATTTGTAATGATTTATAACCGAGGCTTTTCGAGATTGATGGCTTTACCGCATTTATTGCCATGGACAATAATGCTGGGGGTTATTTACAGTGCGCTGCCTTTAAGCGATGGGATTTATAGTGCTTTTTTATGGGCACTATTTATTACAAATTTTGTATCTTTAGTATTTGATTACCCAGATACCTACAAATGGTTTAAAGGACAAAAAGAAGTCGCAGGTAGGTAGTTAGTAGATAAATTTATAAAGCGATAACACTGTTATCGCTTTATCTCATTGTTATTAAAACTTTATATTTCTATATTTCCTCTTAAATTCAAATAATTTTAAGTCCTTTACCCTGCGTAGTTATTAACACCTAAATGATAATTTATATAACTCTGTTGTAATCTCATTTTCGCATCTCGATTTTTCAATTTATTTTATTACGCAATGATATGCCTTCAAACACAGAGCTGTTTTAACCCACTTTATTTAATGTATAAATCTGGTATCGTGCTTTGTCATTGTTTTATAGTCACAATGTATTTTTTAAGTGATAGCTAAGTGCTCAATCTGTAGGTAAGCACTTATTGCACGAACCTGTAATGAGTAAAATATGATTGGTGTAACGATAAAAGGAATTGGGATCGCTAACCCAAGTAGAATTGTGAGCTCTTGCGAAATTGACACTTTTCGGGGTGAACCGCTAGGTACAACCGAAATAAGAACAGGTATAAAGCAAAGGCGTTATTCAAGTAACGAAACTGCGGGCGAGCTTGGCGTTAAAGCCGTTAAAGAAGCACTCACACATGCTAATTTTGATTTGACTGATATTGATTGCATCATTTCAGCCTCTGGAACTATGGAGCAAGCCATTCCCTATAATGGCGCTAATCTTCATCGGTTACTTGGTTTAAAAGCCCCCATTCCCACGTTCGACATTAATATGACTTGCCTCAGTGCTGTTGCTGCAATAAATGTTGCTAATGCTTTAATTCAAAACGCGACGTATAAAAACATTTTATTAGTTTCATCCGAAATAGCGTCTGTTGGTATAGATTGGAATGACTCCGAAGTTGGCGGAATGTTTGGTGATGGTGCCGCAGCTATCATCATTGGGCAATCGAGTAACACAAGCCAAAGAGTGCTAGGTAGCCACTTTGAAACCCATAGTGAAGGTTATGAGTCGTGCCAAATTCGTGGTGGTGGCAGTACGTATCACCCGAGTAAAATTATTGACGAAGATTATAAAAAATACGGTTTATTTGAAATGCATGGAAAAATTGCATATCGCTTAACAGCAAAAGTTATGCCTGCATTTTTAAATAAGCTGCTGGGTAAAGCAAATGTTGAATTAAACGATATAGATTGGATAGTCCCACATCAGGCAAGTAACTTAGCATTAGAGCATTTAAAAAAGCGCTTAGGTGTGCCAGAGCATAAATTAATTAATATTTTGAGCGAAAGAGGAAATCAAATAGCGGCATCTATTCCCACTGCAATGAATGAGCTATTTAAACATCGAGCGGTTAAAAGTGGCGACAAAGTATTAATAATTGGCACGTCTGCAGGGTTAAGCCTTGGCGGGCTTATTATGGAGCTTTAATGAAAGCGATTATAACTGGCGGTACCGGTTTTTTAGGAAGCCACTTAGTTAAAGCACTTACGGCATTAAATTGGCAGGTAATTGTTTTAGCTAGAAACATTTCGCATATAACCAACACCTCATCAACCAATCTTGAATATAGATCCGTAGACATTGCAGATAGCAAAAGCTTAGATGTAGTGTTTGAAAATGCCGATGTGGTTTTTCACTGCGCGGCTTTATCATCGGTTTGGGGGAAATACACAGATTTTTATAATGTTAATGTGCAAGGCACTAAAAATATAATTACGTGCTGCGAAAAGTATAATATTAAAAAGTTAGTGTATGTTTCATCAACGAGTGTTTATTTTGAATATAAAAATGAAGTAAACATTAGTGAAAATCACCCTGTTGCTCGCTGTTTTGCCAACGATTATGCAAAAACAAAATACCTTGGTGAACAAGTCGTTTTAAAAGCAAAAAATAAAGTTAATGTTGTTGTAGTAAGACCAAGAGGGATCGTTGGTGATGGTGATGAATCAATAATGCCACGCTTGCTTCGCGTTGCAAAAAATGGCTATTTTCCGCTACTTAATAACGGCGAAGCCATTGTTGATGTAACCTACGTTAAGAATGTTGTTAAAGCCTTAATATTGTGTGCAACTGTAGATAATTTAAATGGTGAAATTTTTAATATTTCGAACGACCAGCCCATGAGAGTAAAAGATTTACTTAACCTAGCACTTAAAAATAAAAAAGTTAAATATATAAAATTACCCTATAAGTTAATTTTTGCAGCTGCATGGTTACTCGAAAAAAATGCAAAATTAATGAACAAAAGTGAACCAAGATTAACAATGTACGGCATTGGTTTATTGGCTCACACTCAGGTATTAAATATTGATAAAGCAAAAAGCAGGCTTGGATATAAGCCGTCTTATTCAATTGAAGATGCTGTAGATAATTACCTAAAATGGGAGGCTGACCGTGCTTGAGTTATATAAAGTGGGCCATTGTTGGCACCCCGAAGCGATGGTGCTTGGCAATTGCAATTTAAGTAAAATGAAGTTTCCGGCGCATATTGGCTTAATAAGGCACCCTACAAAGGGGCTTATATTATTTGATACAGGCTATGCTAAACGCTTTAGCAGTGTAACAAAACGCTTCCCCGAAAAGGCTTACAGTATACTTACACCGATGAAACTAGGCTGCAAAGAGCAATTAACCGAACAATTAATTAGTAACGGAATACATCCTTCAGACATAAAATATATTTTTATCTCGCATTTCCACGCTGATCATATTGCGGGGTTATTAGACTTCCCAGATGCTAAGTTTATTTGTTCTAAGGTCGCATTTACCGAAATTATGAAACTAGGAAAGTTAAGTGGTTTAATTAAGGGTTATTTAAAAAAATTAATTCCTACTGATTTTCATAAACGCTGCTCTTTTATTGAAGATTTAAAACCAACTGCATTAACTCAAAAGCTGCGCCCATTTCACAGTGGTTTTGATATTTTTAATGATGGGTCTTTATTTGCGATAAATCTGCCAGGTCATGCTGCAGGACATTATGGATTATTTTGTACTGGTACAAAAGCAGGCACCTTTTTGGTAGGCGATGCTGCTTGGACAAAAGATGCATACGAGAAAAGCTTATACCCCAACCCATTAGCTTATTTAATTATGGATAGCCGCAAAGCGTATATTGAAACACTTGATTCTTTAGGGCAGCTTTACGGTAATAGCAAAGATATAAAAATAATCCCTTCTCATTGTGAGCTTTCATTTAAAGAGTATTGCCGTGATCAACAAAGTTAAAAGGCTACTCGCTTTTTTAAAAGGGTACTTATTAGCAAAAAGAGGGAAGCATTTATCTCGAGAAAAAATTGATAAAATGCAATTAAAAGCATTTAACGCTTTTCGACGCAATGTGCTCGTTAAATCGAGTTTTTACTCATTATATTCAACAGATAATTTAGCTCAGTTTCCTGTTATTAATAAAGCTATTCATATGAATAACTTTGATACGATTAATACACAAGAATTGGTAAAAAAAGATGCATTAAATATCGCTATTCAATCAGAGCGTTCTCGAAACTTTAAGCCGGAATACAAAGGATTTAGCGTCGGATTATCGTCGGGTACTAGTGGTAACAGAGGCTTATTTGTAGTTAGTGAGCAAGAACAAGCGCAATGGGTTGGATATATTATTGGTAAAATGTTGCCTTTATCGATTAAAAAACACCGCGTTGCATTTTTTTTAAGAGCTAATAATAACTTGTATCAAAGTGCTAATGGATTAATGATTAGCTTTCAATTTTTTGATTTAATAAATGGCATTAGCGCAAACATTGATGAACTTAATAATTTTTCTCCGACACTTTTAATAGCCCCAGGCAGTGTATTAAGACGAATTGCACAAAGCCCTACCCGTATTTCACCAAGCAGAGTAATAGCCGTTGCAGAAGTACTTGAGCATGAAGACAGGCAAATTATTGAGCAACGCTTTAATATTAAGGTAGAACAAATATACCAATGCACAGAAGGTTTTTTAGCCGCGAGTTGCTCCGCTGGTAATTTACACTTAAATGAAGACACCTGCATAATTGAAAAACAATGGCTTGATAAATCAACAGGTCGCTTTAGTCCCATAGTGACGGATTTAAGAAGGACAACACAACCGGTTGTTAGATACTTACTTGATGACGTATTAATTGAAGACACTACACCTTGTGAATGCGGCTCTGCAATGACCCGAATCAAAAATATTGAAGGGCGTTGTGATGATGTACTAAAGTTTAAAGGGATTACAGGTGCCGACGTCGATGTGTTTTCTGACTATATTCGTAATACTATTATTTCTAGCTCCGATGAGATTGAACATTACAAGCTTACACAAACAGATAAAAATAAAGTACTCATTGAGATTCATCCATTAAAACCAAAAATAATTAATAATATTACTCAAGGTTTAGATAATCTTTGCCTACGGTTATCAGTAATATCGCCAGAATATACCTTTAAAGCAATACCACTCAAAGTAGGTATGGAAAAGCAACGCAGAGTAGTGAGGTTGTGTAATGGCTAACTTTTTAATTACCGGTGCTAGAGCCCCTGTCGCTTTGGAGTTAGCTAGAAACTTATTTCGTGATGGACACATTATTTACATGGTTGACTCTTTAGCATTCCCACTTGCTAAGTACTCAAAATGTGTAAAAAAAACATTTCGTATTACGGCTCCAAAAGCGTCACTGCTGCTATTTAAAAACGACATAAAATCTATTTTAAAACAATATAATATCGACGTAGTAATACCAACATGCGAAGAAGTATTTTATATTTCGGCAGTTAAACCCGACTTAGAACCTCACAGTACTATTTTTTGCCCTGATTTTAATTTAATAAAAAAGTTACATAGTAAGCACGCTATTTATTGTGCAGCTAAAAATACAGGATTCAGCAACCCAAATACTAAAATATTAAGTGGTGCAGCTTTATTAGCTAAAAAAATCTACAAGGAGCAAGTAATTAAAAAAGAGTTTTGTAGGTTTGGTACTGGCGTATTAATTGAGCCTAATTTTTGTGACGTGCTAACCCTTGTTGATAAGCAATTAGAACAGCAATTTATTATTCAAAATAAAGTTAAAGGCATTGAATATAGCTCTTACGCTATCGCTAATAATGGTGTCGTTTTATTTGATAGTATCTATACCTCAAAGCACAAGGTAAAAATGGGAGCGGGTATTTATTTTACGCCTGTTATTAATAAAAAAATTTCGGTGGCAATAAAAGCATTTTGTAAAAAAAATAATATTACAGGACAAATAAGTTTTGATGTAATTGAGAATGCACAAAATATTTATCTATTAGAATGCAACCCTCGGGCAACTAGTGGGCTGCACTTACTATCAGCAAACTCTTTATCGTCTGCCTTTTTGGAGAAAAGACATACACCTACGTGTGAAAATGAATTTAAAACACCTAAAATGATCACACTTGCCATGTTATTAATTGGTTTGCCTATCGCTTTAAAGAACGCGCAATTCAAACAATGGAAAAGCGATTATCAAGCAGCGACTGATGTTATATCAGTAAAAAACGATCGTTCATTTATTTTATTTTCATTGCTTTCATTATTTGAAATTATAACCATATCTATTAAAACACTCACATCACTAAGAGCGGCTTCTACGTTTGATATAGAATGGGATGGAGAAGACTTTGATGATCAATAAAACGCCTCCCCTTTATTCAAAACAAGCTGTTAGCCATTATATTTCAAGTTTTAACAACCCGTATTTATGCCATATTAGTAATGTTGTAACAAAAATGGATGAGCTAAGCGTATCAAGTAGCCTTGCATTACCGATAACAATTAACGACTCTGATTATCAAAATAGTTATGTTTGCTCTCCTTACACTGCATTAGTACCTTATTGCAAAGAAGAGCTAGAAAAAGTCGATTCGATTTTTATTCAATACGCTGTAAATGGGCTAATTTACATTTTTGATATCATTTTAAAAAGGTCAAAAATAAATAAAATTTGTCAGGTTAATAATTGGCTGCTTTCTACCAATCTATTTCCTGCATCGTTAAAAAAAACACATATTAATGAATCAAAAAAAACGCTAGTAGCTAACTACCCTACACATTTATTAATGTATCGCTCTTTAAACTATTACACGAATAGAAATTTAATTGAGTACTTTTTAGAGCTGGGCTTTGAGCTTATACCCACACGCCAAGTATATATTTTTGATAAGAGAATTAACGACTTTTCGAAAACTCATAATTACAAAATGGATAGAAAGCTTTTAAATAAAACTGGCTATTGCTATGTGCCTCAAAATAAAATATTGCCTAGTGACATACCCAGAATTGTTGAACTTTATAATGCACTGTATATAGAAAAGTACTCGCAACATAATCCTAAATTTACCCACTCTTATATCGAAATGATTATTGAGCATCCAAACTTTTACATTGAAGGTTTTCGTAACAAGAATGGGGTTTTAGATGCTGTTGGCGGACGATTTGAAATAGATGGAGTCGTTACTTTGCCTATCGTTGGGTATGATACAAAAAAACCAACTAAATTAGGTTTATATCGATTATTAGTAATATCTACACTGCAATATACAGAAGACAAAAACCTCGTTTTTAACGCAAGCTCTGGCGCATCAAAATTTAAATTATTACGTGGTGCCACTCCTTATATTGAATATTCAGCAATCTATTCTAAACATCTATTATTTGGTAGAAGATTGATTTGGCAAGTATTACAAGTGCTGTTAAAGCATATATTCATCCCTATCGTAAAACGTTACAAATTATGAAACACAAAACAATATTACCTGTTGCAGTATCTAAAGAGTTAGGAGAAAGAAAACCTATAAGAGTATGTTTTGATGAAAGTTATGTTGTATTGTTTCGTACATCACAAGGCATAAGTGCATTTTTAGATGCGTGTCCGCACAGAGGCGTACCTTTATCGAATGGGTGCGTTAAAAAAGGAAATATAAAATGCATGTATCATGGCTGGCAGTTCAACGATAAAGGCGTATTAATTGATGTACCAGGAGATCCTAACTTTAAGTCTTATTCATCCCCAGTATTAACTTTATTCTATGCTAAGGAATACGATGGGCTAATATGGCTAAGTCGCAATAAATTCAGCTGTAGTGAACTGTTTACCCCTATGCTTCCCCCTACTCATGAGCATGCAACAGTAGTAAAAACAATTAACGCTAATAAAATAGAAATAGCCGAAAACTTTTTAGACGCGCTGCATACTCACTCTATTCACACCGGCATAATCAGATCGTCAAAACTAAAAAACCGATGCACTGTAACCGTGCAAAATGTAATTGATGGTTATGAAGCTAGCTATATAGAAGATAGACAGCAAACGGGTATTTTAAGCCGCTTGTTTGGGAGCCAGATTACCAAAGGTATTGGTCGAATAAGGCAACCAGGCATAATTGAACTTGAATATATTACTGCAGATAACGCGATTGAGATGTCGGTTGTAATCTATATTATTGAAGAGAGAGAGGGAGCATGTAAATTAATTTTGCGGACCTACCTTAAAAAGTCGAAAGTTCCTTTTATAGTAAAAGCATTACTTTTAGCTCCATTTCAATTTTTAGTATTACATCAAGATAAAAAAGTGCTTGAGTTGCAGCATAAATCGCTTACTGAAAATCCCAACTTTAAACCTATTGTTAGAAAAACTGATATTATGCGACGCTATATCGAAAAAACGTACGAAGGCACTATTGAAGAATGTAATGTTAAATTGGAAATTATGCTTTAACGTAATATATAAATTTTAAACGAAGTAGTAGGCAAGTAAATAAAAGAATCAAAGTATTAATCCTCATAAAGTAAACTTAATCAGTTCAAATATTTGATTAACTTACTTGGTGTTATCAATAAATGCAAAAGCAGATAATAAAATAGCGGTAATAATTATTAATAAAGTAAGTCTCTCTGATGTAAGTGAGAAAATGCTTACCTGTCTATAAATAGGCTTAGATAAGAAAGTATATCGAAGTTTTTTTAAAGCACAGCAGCTTTAAATGGTTAGTGGTTAGTGGTTCAATTCAAATTAATGTACCTTCACTACTAAATTTAATTATACCGTTAGCTAAAACTTAATAAATGAATTTTTATATCAGTTTAGATACAAAAATAATGCAATTAATTAAGTTGTTAGCTAACTAGGCAATCAATTTTTTAATTAGGGTTGTATGCATTTGCGTTTTTAATACTCTCAAAATCATTAAAGCGTACGTTATGTTGAGCCATAACTTTAAGTATTTTTTCACTCAGCATTTGACGTAAATAAAATGGCTGATTGGGCACAAAATGATGGATTGTATGCGTTTTACCAAAGTTGAAACTAAAAAGGTGGAATGGCATAAACAAACGGCTCGTTAATACGTGAGTCTGTTCAAGCATATTATTAACACCACCGTAATAGTGCATACTTGAAGTCACAAAATTAAGCGAGCTTGAACGAATAATATTTGGAATAATTAATACCACCATCAAAAACTCAAATACGTTCATTGTATTCAATAACCATTCTGGTGAATTTAACGTAAGCGGAATAAATAAATCAGCAATATTAAAGATTATTACGCTATACAAAACAATAAAATACGAAGTGGCTATTGGAAATCCCGCATTAAATACCTTAAAGAAACTAAACCCATCAATTTCTTTTTTAAAACGCTTAGCGTTAATAGTAAGCCCTAGTAATCCATCCATAATGACAGCAGCACGTAAAAAAGGATTTTTAATACCATTGCCAACTAAACGTTCTTCTAAGTCTTGTTGAGTGCCAGACGTTTTATGATGATGTAAATGCATTTTACGCCTAAACCATGGGCTTACTGTATTAGGGCGCATTAGCCATACAGTTAACATCATAAAGTTATGCATAAATGGTAGGTTACTAAAATACTGTTTATGGATCAGATCGTGTTCAAGCTCATGAGAAATAGATGTAGCAATCGCTGCTAATATAATACATACCCAAGCTGGTATAATTGCTAAATAATATAAAACCCCAGCACCAATCAAAGCCCCTAGCGATAATAATAGTATAGCTAGACCTAGCGTATTTTGGTGAGCAAGCAACGGATGCTTTTCACGTAATAATACTTCCTCTGTTTTAATAGCTTTGACAATTGCTTGAATATTTTGCTTAGCACTTAACTGATTCATCGTTATCCGATTTACTATTTCAATTAAGCACTATCATACCCTAATCGAATGTGGCTGCCAAAAACCGAAATGTAAAAGATTACTTTTCATCCTTATTTGTACCTCTTTATTTAATTATTAATATAAAAAGAACTATTTTCAAATACAGAGAAAGCCAACCTTTAAGAAGGGTTTTAAATGTGAAGTTAGTGCTTTACGCAGTAGAGTTCTGTCGCACTTATCGCGATTAGTGAAAATACTACGCTATCATGAGAAAGCAGCTTGGCTTTTGCATTGAGATATTTATAAGCATAATTGAGGATGACGAGAGTAGATTCTATCTGCCATCTACCCACGTTTAACTTTTCTGCAGAAGTAATACCAATCCGCAATAATACTTAATCAATTTGAGGGATTAAACCTAACGCTAACTGCGTTAAAAATGCCTAATATAGAACAACTAAATAATGAAATTTTTGCCTTGTTGTCGACACTATTTTCTTACCTCAAAATAGACCACTTATTTAACCGAATCGATATAAAAAGCCCGAACCGTTAAATTCGAGATTTCTACAATATAAAGTCGGTGCGCTACGCATACGCAGTAGAATGTTTTAGTGCCCATAGCGGTGGAGAGTTACAATATAAATACAGCATAATCATTCTCTCAAGCTGCTTATTATCGCGCTATTGCTGAGACTGGTGAGCTAAGTGGGCTTCTTTAAAGTGGGTCATGAGCTGAAATCGAATGAAATAAGGCATATTAATGGGAGTGTAGGGTGTGAGTTGTGCGTTATTCCCTCCAGATTTTACTTTTCTGCAGACGTAAAAAAGCCCGAGTCGTTAGATTCGGGCTCTCTACAATGTGAAGTCGGTGCGCGCAGTAGAATGTTTTAGTGCCCAAAGCGGTGGAGAGCCACAGTGTAAATACCGCACTATCATTCTCACAAGCTGCTTATTATCGCGCTATTGCTGAGACTGGTGAGCTAAGTGGGCTTCTTTAAAGTGGGTCATGAGCTGAAGTCGAATGAAATAAGGGATATTAATGGGAGTGTAGGGTGCGAGTTGTGCATTATTCCCCCACATTTCACTATTCTGCAGACGTAAAAAAGCCCGAATCGTTAGATTCGGGCTTTCTACAATTTGAAGCCTGGTAATGTCCTACTTTCACATAGCAAATGCTACACTATCATCGGCGCTGTTTCGTTTCACTACTGAGTTCGGCATGGGATCAGGTGGGTCCAAAACGCTATTGTCACCAAG
>NZ_JADYXF010000056.1:0-23424 GCF_015864385.1 Pseudoalteromonas sp. SWXJZ94C | reverse complement strand
CAGGTTCAATTCCAAAGAAATTAAGGGCAATGCGAGAACGAGTGAAACGTTATATTCTTCCAGAAAAAAGAAAACGGCCCAAAAGTAGGACCGTTCGGATTTCAAAAACTCGGTACACCATTAAGTCAAAGCATGCTTAACTGAATGGTGTTAGCATTTATTGCGGCTTTTTTGTGTTCAATAAATATGAGCATAATAAAAAATTAATTTGAAAATTAAAAAAGCCGTATTGAGATAATCACAATACGGCTTTTTTGTTCGAGTTAAAATTTACTGCTAATCCATATAAATAATTAAATCGATTATATATTTATGTGGGTTAGTATAAATTAAACTTTAAATGCATCTACAGACAAGCGAAGTTCTTCCGCTAGCTTTGCGACCTCAGAGCTAGATATATTTGTTTGGCTTGCACCTTCAGCTGTTTGTTCGGCAATAGCTACAATTGACTCAAGACGTTCACTTATTTCTTGTGCTACTTGTTGCTGCTCTTGTGCTGCTGTTGAGATTTGCTCGCTTACATCGTGCGCTTGCGATACAGCAAACGTAATAGAGTCAAGCGCAGTGCTCGCTAAGTCAGTTTGCTCCACACATGATACTGCGCGTTGCTTTCCTTTACTCATTGCCGTTACAGCCGCTTCTGCGCCTGTTTGTAGTGACTCAATCATTGATTGTATCTCTTGAGTAGACTCTTGCGTTTTACTTGCTAGAGATCGTACTTCGTCGGCTACAACAGCAAAGCCTCGACCATATTCACCAGCACGCGCTGCTTCAATTGCTGCATTAAGTGCCAGTAAGTTAGTTTGGTCAGCGATACCGCGTATTACATCTAATATGCTGCCAATAGATGCACTATCTTGATGTAATTTATTAATTACTTGTGATGCGTCATCTACTTCTCGAGCGAGTTGTTCAATAGTCGATTTATTGTTATTAGAAATACCTTTTACACGTTCAGCTTCTTTGTCCGCATTTTTGATTTCGCTTAACGCTTGTTGCGCACTATTACTTACTGTTTGTGAGGTACTGCTCATTTCAGTTGTTGCTGTGGCAGCTTGTTCTACTTGTGCTTGTTGGTTTCTTATTGCTTGGCTTGATTCAGCTGTAATTGCAGATGTTTCTTCTGATGCAGCAGCAAGTTGAGTTGAACGAGAAATAATACCTTTAATTAAGCTACGTAAGCTGTCTATTAATGTATTGCAACTTTTAGATAATTCACCAAACTCATCTTTGGCGGTGTCATCTAATCTCTGAGTCATATCACCGCTGGCAACAATATCCAAAATTCGGTTAACTTCTGCAAGGGGTTTTGTAATACGGCTAACCGTAATAATAGCGATTGCTATAGCTAAAAGTGTTGCAATAACCATCCCAACCCATGTCCATAAGTTGGCTGAATCTACATCACTTCGTACACCTTGCTGAAGTTTAAATGCTTCATTGCTGGCTTGCTTAACTAGTTCATCTATTTGATTTAAAGCCATTCTAGTAGCTTGTTCAGATTGCGCTAATTCTTTTTCGGTAAGCTCTATAGCGTCAATTAAACGTTTTTTATTTGCAGATAAGCCATTATTACCTTTTATATTGTTCTCTAGTGTATCCACATACTCTTTTAAACTGTTGTATAAATCACTATGTGATTGCTCTATCGCTGGCTTTATTAACGCGACCGTACGAGTTACTTCTTCTAGGTAGTACGTTTGCTCGTTCTTTACAATATCCAGTGTGTTGATAGTTTTAACCGTGAGCATGTCAGTGCTGTTACTTACCACTGACATAAAGTTATTTTCTAGATTGTTAGCAGCTTGGAATGCGCGCGGATGGTTTTGCTCAAAGCCATCTATATCAATAATATCGAGGACAATAGAGTTTGCGTCTTCTGCGCTTAGCTCTATATTTTCTAGTTGTGTTTTTAAAGACTTGCTAAGTGCTAATTGTTTGTTTTTGTCGGCTATTAAGCTCTCAACAACTTTTAAAAAGCTTAAATAGGTTTTTTCTACATTTTGACTACTTTGATTTAATATAGGATCGTTTTTTACAACAGCTTGTAGTTCGCTATGCAAGGTACTGAATAGTTGTTTTTGTTCGCTAACTTGTTTTTTTATTGGAGTTAGCTCACTTACAGATGATGTATAAAAACTTGCTTGGGCTGCTTTACTCATTAAAATAAATTCAGCTTGTAACTTAGCGCTTTTATTTAATGCGGGAAGTGATAGTTGATTCACTTTTTGAGTAGAACGATCGATATTTGCTATTTTTATTAGAGAATTACCACCAATTATTAAAAGTAATAGCGTGATGAATATAAAACCACCCCAAATACGTTGGCTTACTGTTAGATTCATATGGATTCCACTCAAAGGTACTTAATTAAAACTTATCGGCTTGTATTCAGATAAGTTAAGTAATTAAAATCAATTACTTTAATTAATTTTAACTATTAATTCATAAATCTAACAGATGTATTAGTTTTTTTCAGTTTATTTAGACAAAAGGTGGGATTTTTCTGTAATTACTTTTTTATTAGTTAGTTCCATTAATGACATAGTATTACCCCACACACAGCCTGTATCTAAAGCGTGTACATGTTTAAAGCCAGTGCTTCCTTCAAGAGCAGCCCAATGACCAAAAATAATGTCGTGCGTAGAGGTGCGTATATTTGGATGACAGAACCAAGGTGTTAGCTCATTATTTTGATTTATTGCACCTTTAGCAATAAGTTCGAGTTTATTGTTTTGGGTTAAAAAGCGCATACGGGTAAAGTAATTAACGATATACCTAAATTTTTCAAAACAATCGAGTTCGTTTGACCACATTGCTGGATGAGGTTGGTACATGCGTTCAAAAAATGTTTTTGCATTATTTGACTGATAACACTCTTGAGCAAATTGTGCGTGTTTTAACGCTTGTTCAATTGACCAGTTAGGGTTCAACCCCGCATGAGCAATAAAGCTATCATGTTGTTTTAAATATAATGCAATAGGTTGGGTTTGTAGATAAGAGATGTAGTGTTGTAATTTATTACTATTAAATATTGGGGCTAGTTTATCTTTAGGATTAGTCGGTTTATTTAGGTAATAGCAGGCAATCATGTGTAAATCATGATTGCCCAGTGTAATTGTCATGCTATTTTGGTGTTGGTAAATATAATCTAAGCAGGCAAGAGAATCAGGTCCACGTGCAACTATATCGCCCACCAAATAAAGATGATCTTTACTTGGGTTAAAATCAACCCTTTGTAACAAAGTGCTAAATTCGCTAAAGCAGCCTTGTAAATCACCTATCGCATAATCAGCCATCGGGTGCTGCCATTATTTAATGTAAAATATTAGGACAAGCCAAACGAAACACATTAATAGGTGCTTGAAACTCAGAACCAAACTCATTACGCAGAGTATAGTGGCCTTGCATTGTGCCTACAGGTGTATCAAGAATGGCTCCGCTGGTGTATTTATAACTTTCACCAGGAGCGATAGTTGGCATTTCGCCCACAACACCTTCGCCTTCAACTTCAATTTCTTTGCCATTTGCATCGGTTATTAACCAATAACGACTAAGTAATTTTGCGCTACATAGGCTGTGATTTCGAATAGTTACCGAATAAGCAAATACGTATTTTTCGATCTCTGGTTGAGATTGACCTTCTACGTAAAATGTTTCTACCGATACCTTAACAGGCGATCCAATATTACTGCTTGTTGTCATAAATCCAATTAGCTATATCAATAAATTGTTGTAAAGATAAGCGCTCAGCACGAAGTGTTATATCAATGCCGATGCTAGTAAGCTCTTCTGCAGTTAGTAAGTTGGCTAAGCTATTTCGTAGTGTTTTACGACGTTGATTAAAAGCTTCTAAACAAACTGTATTTAAAATTTTAACGCTTTTTGCAGTGCGTTGTTCTGGTTTTTTAGGGATAAGGCGTATAACAGCCGAATCAACCTTAGGCGCTGGCTTAAAGCACTCTGGTGGTACTTCTATTACTGGCATTGCATTACAGTAATACTGCGTCATTACGCTCAAGCGACCAAATGTTTTGCTACCAGGACCTGCAACCATACGCTTTACTACTTCTTTTTGTAGCATAAAGTGCATGTGTTCAATATTGTCAGCAAATTCAAAAAGATGAAACAATAATGGTGTAGAAATATTGTAAGGTAAGTTACCAAACACTTTTAATTTTTTATCGTCTCTAACTAAGCTAGCAAAATCAAACGTCATTGCATCGCCCTGATTAACCGTTAGCTTAGGGCCTAAAAATGGATGCTCAATTAAACGTTGTGCTAAATCTTTATCTAATTCAACAACAGTTAAGTGGCCGCTCAGTTCTGCAACAGGTTCTGTGATTGCACCTAAGCCTGGACCAATTTCTACTAGGTTGTCCTCTGGCTTAGGATCAATAGCAGAGACTATTTTATCGATGATCATTTCATCAAATAAAAAGTTTTGCCCAAAACGTTTTCGGGCGCGGTGTCCTAAATGTACTTTATCGGTCATTGATTCTGTGCTTTTTCATGGGCGAGCTTAATTGCTTCGCGGATCGCTAATTCAAAACTGCCAACATCAGCTTTTCCGGTACCGGCTAAATCTAGCGCTGTACCGTGGTCAACTGAGGTGCGGATAAATGGTAAGCCAAGGGTAATATTTACCGATTTACCAAATCCCTTGTATTTTAGCACAGGTAATCCCTGATCGTGATACATAGCAAGTACAGCATCGGCTTCTGATAAGTATTTATCTTGAAATAGAGTATCGGCTGGAAGTGGTCCGATTAAATTCATCCCCTGACTTCTAAGTATATCTAGAGTTGGTGTGATTGTTTCTATTTCTTCACGTCCAAGATGACCGTCTTCACCAGCATGAGGGTTTAACCCGCATACTAAAATACGTGGCTGTTCAATACCAAACTTAGTGCGTAGGTCGTGATTTAATATGCCTGCAACTTTAGTTAAACGCTCAGGCGTAATAGCACGTGATACATAAGCAAGTGGAATATGAGTAGTCACAAGTGCAACTCTTAAACCTTCAGTTGCTAATAGCATTACTACATCTGCTGTGTTTGACTGCTGAGCAAAGTACTCAGTGTGTCCACTAAATGAAATACCAGCTTTATTAATAATACCTTTGTGCACAGGACCGGTAACAACAGCATCGAACGTACCGTCCATGTTTTTTTCACTTGCGATTCGCAAAGTGTCTAAAACATATTGTCCGTTACTATCGTTTAATACACCAAGCTCTACTTCTGCACCTAAATCAACCTGATCAAGATAAACACTGCCAGCAGGAGCGGGCAGTGCAGGTTTACTTGGATCAAATTTTATTAAGTTAATAGTTAAACCAAGATGTTTTGCACGTTCTTTAAGTAGTTTGCCATCAGCAATAATTACAAGTTGTACATCCCACGCTTGCTGAGCAAGCGTGAGTAGTAAGTCGGGACCTATGCCAGCAGGCTCGCCTGGCGTAATAGCAATTCTTAAAGTCATATTTATTGGTCTGCTGGGAAAATATCAACATGGGCTTGTTCGCGCATTTCTTGCTGCCAGTTAAAACTTTCTTCTTTGAATTTACGGTTAAATAACATGCCATGAGCACGGTTACGTTTAGCTTGTTCTGTTTTATCAGCTACGCGCTTACCTAGTAACTGAACTATATGCCAACCGAACTGCGTTCTAAATGGTTCACTAATTTCATCTTGTTTAAGTGAAAGTAGCGTATCTTTAAATGCAGGAACATAGGTAGTTGGGTCTGTCCAATCGTACTCACCACCTTTAAGTGCTGAACCAGGGTCTTCAGAGTATTCTTTAGCTAGCTCACCAAAGTCAGCAGTACCATCGCGTAATCTTTTTGCAAACGAGGCAAGCATAGAGCGAGCTTTTTCTTCGCTTAAAATAATTGAAGGTTTAATTAGTATGTGGCGAGAGCGCACTTCAGTTGTTTCTACAACTTGGCGACCACGAATTTCCTGTACTTTAATAATATGAAAACCAGCACCAGAACGAAGAGGACCAACAATAGCACCGCTTTTTTTACCTTTAACAGCTTCAGCGAATAATGATGGCATTTCGTTAATACCCATCCAGCCTAGTTGTCCACCTTCAAGTGCTTTTGAACCACTTGATGAAGAAATTGCAATACGCTTAAATTCTTGACCATCTTGTAGTAGTTCAATTACTTTATCTGCACGTGTTTTTGCATCGTTAATTTCATCAGGGGTTGCATCGTTAGGAATGTCGATCAAAATGTGCCCAATATCATATTCTTCAGAATTTTGACCTTGAGTTTCCATAATCTTTAAAAGGTTATCAACTTCTTGTTCGCTAATATAAATACGACGGTCTACGTTTGCACGTGTTACTTGTTGCGTCGTAATTTCTTTACGAATTTCTTCACGATATGCTTGAAAACTTTCGCCAGCACCTTCAATTGTACGACGTAAATCGGCAATTGTACCGCCTTGTTCTTTCGCCATATTTGCAAGTGTTTGGTCAAGTTGGCTATCAGATATTTCTAAACCCATACGTTCAGCCATCTGCATCATTAGTGTTTGACTAACTAAGCGTTCTATTGCTTGTACACGTAATGTTTCGTCTTTAGGCAGTTGCTGACTTTGTTCTTCAGCTTGCTTTTTAACACGGTTAATAATGGTGTCTACTTCACTTTTTAATATAACGCCTTCGTTTACTACACCAATAACTTTATCTATTTCTACTGGGGCTGCAAATGCACTTTGGCAAAGGCTAATACTTAATACTGCTGATGTTAATAATTTTTTTAAATTCATATTCTTTTTACTACTCTTGCTAATAGTACTGTTGTGATACTAGTTATTGAGAAAATACGGTCTACGATAGCCAAAAATACCTTGTTGTAATAATTTTTTTGCATCATAACGGCTTTTACTACCAAGTCCTTTTAATACAAAGTTAAAACTAATACCCGAATCAAAGGTTGCTTGCTCTTGCCCGATTGACTGATTTAAGTCAGTTTCAATTTGGCGATGACCAGTAATTTGGAATGCCCAACAACATGACTCATACTGTAACCCGCTCAATATTTCGACGCTTCGGTTATTGTTAAGGTCACGATGGTAGCTTGCAATAAACTGCCATTCGTCACTAATTGGAATGCTTGTAAAGACACCTGCTTGTTCAATTGTATTTCCTGAGACATCATTTGCATAGCGATGGTTCAATTGTACTAGCTGATTTTCATCACCTTTATAATCTAAGGTAACATTCGATTGGATCATTTGTTTACTATCAGTGTCGTATTGTACACCACCAGAGAGGTACCAACGACGATGCCAATGTAACATGGTTTGCGCTGCAAATAATGCATTGTAGTTAGTATCAGAGTTTAAACCTTGCTCTGTAGGTTTAGCCGAGTCACTTAAATAAAAGATTTGACCAGCGCTAAAGTTAAATATTTCTTCTTGTTTTTTATCGAATAAACGGGTTGTTGCACCCAAAGTAAATTGGTTTGCAGCAGCAATACGGTCAACGCCCGAAAAACGCGTATCTCTAAATAAACCATAATAATCGTCTTGCAACTTGGTTGTATCAAATAGACCTATATCAGATTGATCTTTATTTGGTGTATATAAATACTGAATTTGCGGTTCAAGGGTTTGAATACCATCGTCAACAAAATATGACGTATCGCGTTCAAAATTAAGCTGTGAGTACAAACGTACCTTAGGAATAGTACGAGACACACTTTCACGGTAATCAGTACCACTTAAGTCACCATGCTGCTTGTAATTGGTTTGTAATAAACTAACTTCTGATAGAAACGACCAAGCATGCTTTTTATAGTCAAAGCGTGCTTTTGGTTCAATATGAACACGTGTTGCTTCGTCAATAATTGCTGAGTCGTTAGTAAAGTGGCTTATTTCACCCGCTACGCTAAAGTCAAAATGATCAATTCGCCAAGGTGCTGTTTGCGTAAAATTAATTTGTGGTATTGCAGTATATGATTCTAAGTGATCGCCTAGTACTTCAAAGTTTTGAACTTTAATATCGGTACGCCATGTATCACCTAAATGCGTAAGTGCACCTGTACGGTATAGTTGAGTATCGGTTTTGTTAGCGTAGTTAGAATCTAAATCGGTTATGTAGTTATCGTCACTTACGTTTGTTATATCTACGTTTGCACGCCAGTTTTCACTTAAATAACTTCTTTGTTGCCAATGAAACATATAACGCTCATCTAATTCTGGCTCAGAGTCGTCTTCATTTAAGTATTCTATACCTACTAAGCCTTCATGTTGCTCAGTTAAATACCTGACTTCTGTTTGTAGTTGCAGTCCAATACGTGACATATAACGCGGCGTAATAGTTGCGTCAAAATTGGGTGCAATATTTAAATAATACGGTGTTATTGTTTCAAGCCCATATTTATCAGAACTTGAAATGTTTGGTGTAAGCAAACCAGATTTACGTCGCTCATCAAGAGGAAAGGTAAAGTAAGGTAAGTATAAAACCGGTGTATCAAGAATGCGTAATATAGCGTTGTGCGTTTCGCCCCAACCTTCTTCTCTTGATAGGTTAATTTCGTCGGCTTCAATTTCCCAAACAGGCGTTTCGCCAGGGCAAGCAGTAAAGCTTGCATTCATTAGCACTAAGCCAGACTCATTAACAGTGAGTTTTTCGGCTCCGCCTTTACCTTGCTGCTCAGTTAAGCTGTAATCAGCACCAAGCAAGCTAATCTCTGAATTATTTAAATCAGCGTTTAAACCAGTGCTGTTTACTTGGCTAATATAGTCACGATAAGTAATTGGACCGGTTGCATTTAATAAGCCGCGTTGCTTGTCTATTAACGCAGTTTGTGCGGACAAACTCATATTAACGGTGTTAATATCAACGTTGCCAGTAAATTCAGCGCTTTGAGCGCCAAGGAGCTCTACATCATCGGCTTTAATGTCAACAGTACCAAGCCCAAGGCCTGGAAGCGGTTGCCAAGCACTGGTTTGCATTGAAGTGCCACAAAGCTTGTGTGTCAGTTCAGTTTCGGCAAGCGATGGTGCGCTAATTACGCCTAGCATCAATATGCCCCAGGTTTTGCTCATTTATTGCCCTTAATGCTCTTTAACTAAATATAATATAGACATAATAAAGGAAAATAATGGCAAATACAGTAATTGACCTAATTAACTTAGCTAAAAATAGATATCTTATAAAATGACACGTATTGATAATTTGCAACAATTTATAAACACGCACTTTGATGCTCAGGCAACTACATTAACCGCCATTACGGGGGATGCGAGTTTTCGACGTTATTACCGGTTAAGTTACGCTAATAAGCACTTTATTGTTATGGACTCCGATCCAAAAAAAGTGAATAACACTCCTTATATTTTGCTTAATAAAGTATTTACTGACCAAGGCTTTTTATTGCCTCATATTATAGCGAGCGATGAGCAACAAGGTTTTTTTATATTAAGCGATTTAGGGAGTACGCATTTAGCCGATATGCTAAATGATGTAAATAGAACAAAGCATTATGAAGCGTTAATAGACTTAAGCGCTCAATGGGCAAAAACGCCAGCATCTGTTGCTATGCAAGCTTATAATAAGGATTTTATAGCGCTCGAGCTTGATATATTTAGCCAGTGGTTAGTTAATGATTTTATAGGTATTGATCTCAGTACAGAATCCAATATTCAATATCAAGCAATGTGGCAAGCAAGCAGTAAACTGTTAACTAATATTATGCTAGCTCAACCCATAGTTACAGTACATCGCGACTACCATAGCCGTAATATAATGCACAGTAATGGCAAATGGGCGATTATAGATTATCAAGACGCCGTGCGCGGTCCGCTTTGCTACGATTTAGTATCGCTACTACGCGATTGCTACTTTAAACTGCCTCAACAAGAGTTAACAAGCTTGCTTGATTTTGCTTATCAAGAATTTACGGCTCAAAATTTACTGGCTAACACTTCATTCGATGAATTTAAATATTGGTTTGATTTAACTGGCCTGCAGCGTCATTTAAAAGCGGCGGGTATATTTTGTCGTTTATATTTACGTGATGGTAAAACCGGTTACTTAGATAATATTTTACCAACCCTTGATTATATTGTTGAGGTAGCTGCTAATTATCCAGATCTTAAAGCATTAAGTGATTGGACTAAAAATATAATCATCCCAAAAGTAACAAAACAGTTGGCAAAGGAGCGTAAATGAAAGCGATGATTTTAGCCGCTGGGCGCGGACAACGTATGATGCCACTGACGCAAAATATGCCCAAACCTATGTTAAAAGTGGTAGATAAACCGCTTATTGAGCACCACATAAATAATCTAAAAGCTGCTGGCATCACAAATATTGTAATAAACCTTGCGTGGCAGGGTGATAAAATTAAAAATTACTTTAATGATGGTAGTCAGTTTGGTGTAAATATACAGTACAGCCAAGAAGTTGAAGGTGGTCTTGAAACCGCTGGCGGTATTATTGAGGCGTTACCATTACTAGGCGATTCATTTATTGTTATAAATGGAGATGTATTTACTGATTACGATGTTAGTGCGCTAATGCAGTTGCATTTGCAAAGTGGTGAAGCGCATATAGTGCTCATAGAAAACCCACCACATAACAAAGATGGCGATTTTGCCTTAAGTCATTTATCGCCTGATAGTCAAAAGTATACATTTTCGGGTATTGGTCGTTATCAAGCTGATTTTTTTCAAGGCTTTGAGCTAGGCATTCGTCCACTTGGACCAATATTACGGAAAAAGCTTGCTGAACATTTAGTTTCTACTGAACTTTATATAGGGCAGTGGGATGATATCGGTACACCAGAGCGACTAGCTGCGCTTAACGAACGCTTAGCGTTAGCAAACATATAAATTTAATAGAGGTAGTTGCTTAGATGTGGGGAAAAATACTCGGTTTTTGCTTTGGTTTTATGTTTGGCAAAATATTTGGTGCAATTTTAGGGTTATACCTTGGTCATTTATTTGATAAAAGCTTAAAAAATAATTTTGATAAAGCAGGCGGTTTTTCTAGTTTGTTTAAAGGTGATGATGTAAACGAGCGCCAAGCTTTGTTTTTTTCGAGTTGCTTTGCCGTAATGGGTCATATTGCTAAGTCCAACGGACGAGTTAGCGAAATACATATAAAAGCTGCTAACTTATTTATGGACGAAATGGGTTTAAAAGGCGAAGAACGCCGTGAAGCGCAGCATGCTTTTCAGTCCGGTAAAGAAAGTGATTTTTCATTAAAAGAAACGGTATACGACTTTAAAGAGCGATTTGCAAAGCGTCATGATTTATTGCAATTATTTTTAGAAATTCAGATTCAAATGGCATTTTCTGATGGTGTATTAGCTGAGCAAGAAAAAAAGCTATTGGATGAAGTCAGCAAACAATTAGGTATTTCTAAAGCACATTTTATATTTGTATTAAAACGCTACCAAGCTGAATTTAATTTTAGACAGCAGCAAGAACGCTTTAAGCAACAACAGAATAAAAGTAGTAGTTATCGTGAAGGCTCTGGTCATCACGTACCGCCAAATAATAATATGAATCGTGCACAAGCATTGGCACTATTAGGGCTTAATGATGGTGTGACTGAGCGAGAGATAAAAGTAGCTTATCGTAAGTTAATGGCTCAGCATCACCCAGATAAGTTGGTATCACAAGGTTTACCAAAACACATGATGGAACTTGCTGTTAAAAAAAGCCAAGATATACAGGCCGCTTACGAGTATTTAAAAAAGTCGGCGTAAAAAGCCGTCTATTTCTTTTGTTAGGCGTGCATGTTGATCGGGTTGATCACGAAGCCCAAAAAATAGCCGTTGGCGGTAATCAAACTTTGCATTGCGGTTAACCCAACGCTGACGGTTTTTAAGGTTCATTAAAATGTCAGTGTTGTCGTTAGCATAATAAACATCAAGTAGGGCAGGTGTAACAAGTGACGTTGTTTGGCTCAGTTCTTCATTGCGCTTGGTGTTAGGCAAATAACTACTTAAGCTTATAAATGCATCAACTCGTTCTTCAGGAAAGTCGGCATAATATTCTATCAATACACCAGCACTGGTCCCTTGTGCAATAACAACTATATTATTTGGCTCTTCCATCGCAGTTTGATACAACGCATTAAAACGAGCGATTAAATTTATTTTATAGTTATCGAGTATTTCATCGGTTACTTTTTCGATTGCGTTAACGTGATGAGGCTCTACCTCTTTTTTTATTTCTGTAGTCTGTGATTCTACGGTAGTTTCTTCTTTAGGTACTGTCGGTGTTGCTACTTCAGTTTGCGCATCCGTTGCTGCTTTGGCTGGTGTTAGCTCCGGTGTTAATTCTGGTGTTTTACCGGCTTGCCAATCTATGTCGGGTACTGTCATCGCATACGTTGTATAGCCTAAATTATTAAGCTCTTTTCGTAAAAAACTCATGCCTGTATTGTTCGTAGGAGTAGATTGCCAATCAGGTATAAGTAATACAACACCTCTAAAGTCGGCGCTCATATATTCACTGTATAAACTTAAAAATTCGGTGTCGCCTGCAAGTATTGGCTTTATTTCGTCATTTGGTAGTAAACGTTCAATATCGCTATTTTCAATACTTGATGGGGTTGGTGGGGCAATATGCTCTGCAGCAGTTACTTGTGTGCTTAAAAATAATGTATAGCTTAGTAATAGATTAAAAAGCGTATTTTTAAATAACGGTGCAAATACCATAACAACCCCAAATAATGTGAACTAATTAGGTATCGGCTTTGCACGGTAAAAGTTTAGCACTATAGCTTAATAGTCAATATTAATAAGGCGACTAAAACTCAGTCTCAGCTTCAAAAGTAAGTACTTGCTCAGTTACAGGGTGCTTCAGTTGTAGCATTTGTGCATGAAGCTGTAAACGAGGTGCTGCAGCTAGTGCATCTTTATGAGCATAGAGTCTATCACCTAAAATAGGATGCCCTAAACTTAGCATATGCACACGTAACTGATGTGAGCGTCCTGTTATAGGTGTTAGCTCAACGCGGGTTGCGTTTGCTTCACGCTCAAGGATTTTAAAGTGTGTAAGTGATGGTTTACCGTTTTCGTGATCAACCATTTGCTTAGGGCGATTAGGCCAATCGCAAGTAAGTGGTAAATCTACTGAGCCCGTATCGACCTCAAGCTTTCCATATATGCGTGCAATATAGCGTTTAGCGGTTTCACGTTCTTGAAACTGCATACTTAAATGCCTGTGCGCTGCTTTATTCATAGCAAGGCAAAGTATACCTGATGTTGCCATATCTAAGCGGTGTACTATTTTTGCTGTTGGAAAAACGCGATTAACACGGCTTATTAAACAATCGGCATGTTTAGGGTCTTTACCTGGAACTGTTAATAGCTCACTTGGCTTATTAACAATGAGCAAATCGTCATCCTGATAAAGTATCGTTAAATACGGATTCATTGGGGGATTGTAGTTAACTAACACGGCCGACCTTAATGATTTTTAAGAGTGCTATTTTAGTGCAGGAAATGCTAAGGCTCAAGGTAAAGGTTTAAGTTGGTGTGTAATTAATATCGAAGTTCGAAGTTTTTGAGTTAGCGTAATTGGGCGCGAAGTGAATTTACGCCTATAAGTTAGGTGTTTTAATTTTATATAGGTGAGACTGTATATCTCGTTTTATGTATTTTATTCTATAAAAAAGCGCGGTATAAATACCGCGCTTTTTTTAAGTTAGATTCATTAGTGATTTTTTACTAATGATTTACGGCTTTACATCGAAAGCTCAAAGCTTAGTGCGAAACAACGATTAATCGAATTGCATCAAGTTGTAACTGCGTTTTTTCAATATACGTAGTTATGTCGTTGCGTTGCTTATCGTAGAAGGTAATTTCTTCTTGGCGAATATTTGGGTTAATTTGCTTAAGGGCAACAAGTCGCTCTTGCTCTTCATTTAGTGACGTTTGCATTTTAGCAAGCGACGCTGCGCGAATAACTTCAAGCTTTTCTTGTGCCATATCTTTAGCGGTAGCAATCATAGGGTGTACAGCACTTTGCAATGCGCCAGCAAGTTTACTTGCTGTCTGGCGACCAACAGCAGATAACTGCTGATTAAAACCTTCAAACGCTACGTTTTCGCCAAGGTTATTGCCTGCTTTATCAAGCAATATACGAATTGGTGTAGGTGGTAAAAAGCGACCAACTTGCAATACTTTTGGTGCCATTGCTTCGGCAACAAAAATTAGCTCAACAAAAAAGGTACCTGGCGGTAATTTTTTGTTTTTAAGTAATGCTACTGATGCGCTACCAAAGTCGTCGTCACAAATCATATCCATGGTGCCTTGCACCATTGGGTGATCCCAACTAACAAAGTGCACGTCTTCTTGCGAAAGTGCCGTGTCGCGATCAAAGGTAACCGTCATACCGTCTTCTTTAAGCGATGGGAATGATGGGTTTAACATATGTTCTGTTGGTTTTAAGATAATGGTATTTTCACCTTTATCTTCTTGGCTTACACCAAATGTGTCGAACACGTTGATCATGTAGCTTGGTAATTCAAATTGATTGTCGAGTTTTTCGATTTCAGCTACAAGCGAATCTGCAGCACCTTGACCCGATGAATGTAGTTCTAGTAAACGATCTCGTCCGCTTTCCATTTTTTTACGCAGTACGGCATTTTGCTGTGCTACTTGCTCAAGTAATGGATCTAGTTCGTCTTCATCGCAGTTATGCGCAGAAATATATTCAAGTAGGTCATCACGGAACTCTTTATAAAGCATTTGACCCGTTGACGAGGTAGATTCGAATGCGTCTAGACCTTCGTTGTACCAACGTAGCAGTACTTCTTGAGCGGTGTTTTCAAAATATGGAACATGAATGTTCACATCTTGTGTTTGACCTATACGGTCTAATCGACCAATACGCTGCTCTAGTAAATCTGGGTTCAATGGTAAATCAAACAATACTAAGTGATGTGAAAACTGGAAGTTACGACCTTCTGAGCCAATTTCTGAACACAGTAATATTTGTGCATTATCATATTCATCTGCAAAAAATGCAGCAGCGCGGTCTCGTTCAATAATAGACATGCCTTCGTGGAATACCGATGCTTTAATTGCTTCGCGTTCACGCAGTATTTGCTCAAGACTGATAGCTGTTTCAGCTTTAGCACATATAAGTAGTACTTTTTCGCGCTTAAGCGTTTTAAGTGTTTCGATTAACCAATCTACACGTGGGTCAAATAAACCCCAGCTTGCGCTTTCACCTTCAAACTCTTGAAATATTTTTTCAGGGAAAAGTGCACGATGTGCGCTTAGTTCAGCATTTTGAATGCCACCCATGTTGCCTAGTACCGACATAGCGGTTTTATATTGTTTTGGCAGTGCCATTGGGTAAGCGTGTAATTTACGACTTGGGTAACCATCAATGCCGCTACGGCTATTTCTGAATAATATACGACCTGTGCCGTGGCGATCGAGTAGCATGTTAAGTATTTCTTTACGTGCTGGTAAATCACCTTGCTGTGCTTTTTCAAGAATATCAGTAATATCGGTTTCTTTTAATAGCTCAATTAGTGTGGCTTTGGCTGTGTCGTCTAGCCCTTGCTCTTGCAGTAATTGATTTGCAGCTTCAGCTACGTCTTTATAATTTGCTTCTTCTTCTTTAAACACGTCGTAGTCGTAAAAACGATCAGGATCGAGTAATTGCAAACGTGCAAAGTGGCTGCTGTGACCAAGTTGATCAGGCGTTGCTGTAAGTAAAATAAGGCCTGGAATATCTTGGCTAAGCTCTGCCATACGTTGGTACTCTGAGCTTGGCTTACCGTTATTTATACTTAGGTGATGGGCTTCATCGATTACTAGTAAATCCCAATCAGCAAGCGTTGCTTGTTCAAACCAGCGTTTTTTCTTGGTTAAAAACTCAAGGCTTGTAAGTACCAATTGCTCTGTATCAAACACGTTTGGTGAGTCGGCAAACGCTTCGTCGCAACGTTCTTCATCAAAAATAGAAAAGTGTAAGTTAAAGCGGCGTAGCATTTCTACTAACCATTGGTGTTGTAGGTTTTCTGGTACAACTATTAATACGCGACTTGCACGACCACTAATAATTTGTTGGTGTAAAATCATGCCAGCTTCAATTGTTTTACCAAGGCCTACTTCATCTGATAAAAGTACACGTGGTGCAAAACGTTTACCCACTTCTTGGGCAATATAAAGCTGGTGCGGAATAAGATTAGCACGTTGACCAATTAAGCCTTTAATAGGCGATTGTTCACGTTCAAATTTATGTAACCACGTTTGGTAGCGAAGTGTATAGCGATCAAAGCGATCTACTTGACCAGCAAATAGACGATCTTGTGGTTTATTAAACTTAATAAAATGATCTAAAAAGGTTTCTTTAAGCTTGGCAGTTTCGCCGTTATCAACACGGGTGCCGTGATAACACAATAACTCACCTTGTACTTCAATAGACTCTACTTCTAATTCCCATTCTTCAACGCTTTTGATCACATCGCCAGGATTAAATGCCACACGGGTAACCGGTGCTTCTGCCGAAGAATAAACACGGCTCTCACCACTGGCAGGAAATAATATGCTGACCTGACGGCCTTCAATGGCAACAACGGTGCCTAATCCTAAATCTGACTCTGTATCACTGATCCAACGCTGACCTAAGGAAAAATTCATGTATGTCTCGTCTATGATGAAAAAGGCGGCTATGTTACCTGTAAGCTAACACCACTGCAAGGCGCTATTTGGCTCACTTTTAATTAATTATGTAAGTGTTAATTATTACTATTAAAAAGGCTAATACATGATTCTTTTTTAATAAATCAAAACTAATTGTAGTTTGTAATAAAACGGACTTTTATGACAAATAGACTAAACTTACAATGTGCCTTGGCAATTAAGTATTGCAGGTTTTGGTTTTGCCCGTTTTACTTAGTTATTTGGGTATAGCATAAAAATCATAAAACGTAAGGAAAGTGCTATGGAAAAAGCTTCGAACCTTGAAAGTAAAATGTATGTGCTAGATACCAACGTACTACTTCACGAACCCCTCGCTTATTTGTCTTTTCAAGAACATGACGTTGTAATTCCGATGACAGTGCTTGAAGAACTCGACCACATAAAAGATAGAAAACATGATGTGAGCCGCGATGCGCGCGTTGCTATTCGTGGATTAGATGAAGTACTTAAAAATGCAACGCCCGAGCAAATGCTACAAGGTGTGGCGCTGCCAAGTAATAAAAAAGCAAAAGCGAGCTCTGCGGGTACGCTTATTATTGTAAATGATCATTTATTTGCTGACTCTATTTCTGGTTTGCCAGGTAACGAAAACGACCACCGTATTATTAATTGCGCGGTGTATTTACAAAAACAGCACAGTGATTCAAAAGTAATACTTGTTACAAAAGACATAAACATGCGCTTAAAAGCCAAAGGCGCAGGGCTTAAATATGTTGAGGATTACCGCACCGACCAACTTATTGACGATATAACCTTACTTACCAGCGGCTACAAAAAAATAGAAGGCGATTTTTGGGACCATGTAGGACAGTGCAATACTGAGCAACATGGGCGTGATACGTTTCATCATGTACCTAAAGATTTAATACCCGATGTATTTTGTAACGAGTACTTACTCGATGGCTGTGAGCATTTTGCTGCGCGTGTTAAATCCTATGATGATGAGCACATAACGCTCAAAGATATTGGTGTTGAGCGTTTAATGAATCACAGTGCGTGGGGCGTTAAACCAAAAAATATTTATCAGGGTATGGCGCTTGACGCTTTACTTGATACAAGTATTGAGCTTGTTATTTTAACTGGTCCAGCAGGATGCGGTAAAACCTTATTAGCGCTTGCTAGTGCTCTTGAAATGGTCATCGAAAAAGGTATTTACGATAAAGTAATAGTAACTCGTAATACCCCCGAGATTGCAGAATCTATTGGTTTTTTACCTGGTACGGAAGAAGAGAAAATGGCGCCGTGGCTTGCAGCCATTACCGATACATTAGAGGTATTACATAAAGGCGACGAAAACCCAATATCGAGCCGAAACTACATAATGGAAAAAGCTAATGTTCAGTTTAAGTCGGTTAACTTTATGCGAGGTCGCAGTATTCAAAACGCGGTAGTAATTTTGGATGAAAGTCAAAATTTAACGTCATCTCAACTCAAAACGATTATTACTCGCTGCGGCGAAGGCACTAAATTAATTTGTACGGGTAACTTGGCGCAAATAGACAGTAACTACCTAACACCGGTTACATCGGGTTTAACGTATATAGTTGAGCGCTTTAAAAACTTTGAAGGCAGTGCAACAATAAACCTCAATGGTGTGGTGCGTAGCCGCTTAGCGTCATTTGCGGAAGAAAATTTATAACTTGCGCTTAACAAATTGGCTCGATAGTCTAACGATTGATTTTCGAGCCATAACGCGGACACTACGTTGAATTTTCTACCTCTCAAACATTATTATCGATCTTTATTTGTTGCGCTTTTAGTACCTCTAATTGTTGCTTTTTTACTGTGTCTGCATTTATATACAATTAAACTTGAGCGAGCTGTTGAGAAGCGCGAAGCTGATTTTGATAGTGTGTCTGCACAGGTAACTCATGGCATGCAGGCTGCAAGTGACTTACTAACCGCTATGTTTACCTTATATCAGCAACCGCCATTTCAGCCGTTTAATAATAGTTTGCTTGAAAATATTAATCAGTACGATGGTTATTACTATCGCGATTTTAATCATCAAGGCACTGAGATTATTGGCAAAGGAAGTTTTGCATATTCTGCTCGTGCGCTTTTGCAGTGGCAGCAGGTTATAGCTTTAGGACCGTCGTTTAATACAACACTTGCGTTAATGCAGTCTTTGTCTGCGGTTGCTTATGTTGACGATGATGGTTTTGCTTATGTGGCTAGGCGTAATAAGAGCCATAGTTTGTTATTAACTGAGGTTTTAAACGGTAAGTTTAAACCTGAATTTGCCCCAAATAAATTATCTTCAAGTCCTATTATTAAAATAAATGATAAAGCGTACTTTGCAATTGGACGTCAGCGAGAAATTGGTTCTCACGACTATATTATTTTAATTTATGATGTGCAGGCTATTTCCGCTTGGTTAAAAAAAATATCTCCTGTTAATGGCGGTGAATATGTTTTTATGAACCAGTCTCATCAAATTATTGCCAGTTCAAAAAATTCAATTGATCAAGTTATAGAGCTAGAGCCTTACTGGCCAAAGCTAGATGAATTCCATAAAAAATCGACTGTATTAACCGGTGATAATAATTACTTTATGCAAGCAGTGGGTGCTTTACCTATCCATGCCGCGTTTTACGAACCTAAACCGCAATTAGTAAATCCTATTCGATATGAAATATTATTAGAATTTGTATTTTTAACCCTATTTTTGAGTCTTATGTTTTGTGTGTTCTTTTGGTTGAGCCAGCGTATTATTGTTAAACCAGTTACACATTTAATGTATTACTTAGCACAAAGTGACGAGCAGCAAAACGGTCAATTAAACTATAAAGTTCCACTTAACTGGCAGCCTTGGTTTTCTAAAGTAAAGCGTGTGTTTTCTAAAAATAAAGAGCTGGTGGAATCGCTGCAAAATGCAAATAAAGAGCTTGATGAAAAAGTACAGTTACAATCAGAAAAACTAAGTCGTAGCTATGAAGCTAAAGAGCGCCACTTAGCTCTACTTAATACAATGTTAAACAGCGTGCCTGATCTTATTTATTTTAAAAATATAGATGGTTCGTTTTTAGGATGTAATAAAGCGTTTGAAGCTTATATAGGTAAAGATCAAACAGCATTAGTTGGTAAACATGTAGATGACTTAGGTGACAACGATCAGCAAATAATTGCGCTAGAAAAACAAGTTTTACAAAATAGAAATAGCGTTGAGCAACGAATAGAAACTGATACCAAGTCGTATCAATTAACAATTGCACCATTTTACAATGAGCACCAGCATTTGTTGGGAACAATGGGGATTGGTCGCGATATTACCGAGCAACAGCAGGCTTTACTTGCCTTAAAAGCATCTGAATCTAAATTTAGAAGTGCGATTGAATTTGCTGCAAACTGTGTGGTATTGCTTTCACTAGAGCATACTATTTTACAAGTTAATAAAGCGGCTAGAAAGCAATTTTCTGAGCAACAAGTGTTAGTAGGTGAGCCACTTAAAGCTTTATTTAATGAATTGCAGTGGGAGCAAATTAAAACCACATTAGCGCAATTACTTGACGATAAAAAAAGGGTATATCACTTAACACTGGCACGAGGAAACTTAACTAGCTGGTTGCAATTGAGTGTATCGCTTGTGTGGGATGAAAGCCGCGATCCTGCTTATTACGTTATTCATATTCAAGATGTTAGCGCACTTACGAAAGCTAAACACGATGCAGAGCGAGCTACACTTGCTAAAAGCCGTTTTATAGCTAATTTAAGCCACGAAATTCGCACTCCACTTAATGCCGTTTTAGGCTTACTTGATATGTTAATTGAGCAAGGGCTTACTCAAAAGCAGTTACAACAAACTGATCAAGCTAAACATGCTGCGCATAGCTTACTACTTATGCTTAATAGAATGCTTGATTTTGCACGAGTAGAAAGTTCACAAGCTGAACTAAAGCAAGCATCGTTTAGTGTGATTGAATTAATTGATATTTGCGATAGTTTAACGGGACCTTTATGCGAAAATAAAGGTATAGAGTTTATTATTGATATAGACCCGTTAATTTCCCCCGACCTTATATGCGATAGTATTAGGCTACAACAGGTGTTGGGTAACCTATTAACAAATGCGGTTAAATTTACTAAAACAGGTTCGATAACCCTTAAAATGGACTTATTGCAAAGTGATAGCGTAGATTTACAGTATATTTGCTTTAAAGTTATTGATACAGGAAGCGGAATAGATAAAGCCGATCAAAGACGTTTATTTGATGCATTTACACAAGGTGATGAATCGTCAACACGAATACATCATGGAGTGGGTTTAGGTTTAGCGATAGTTAAACATGCGGTGTCGCTAATGGGCGGCGAAATCACTCTAAAAAGTGATAAAGGGCAAGGGTGTGAGTTTTTCTTTAGTATTGCACTTCAAGTAGATAGAACAAAAAATAATGTAATACAAAATAATACATTAGCTATTGTCTCTGAGCGTAGCAAAGAGCTAAAACGCGTTGCCGGTGCATTTTCTGAACTAGCTAGCATTGACCTTGACGAAGTTTTAAAATATCCAATAAAGCTTTCACATGCTGAGCAATTAATTATAGATGTAGCCGACTTATCTGTACTACTTAATGTAGAGGCGATAAATGATTCATTATCGTCAAAAGCAACACCGGTTATTATTATTAATCATCAACACACATTAAGTTTACCTAATAGCGAGCATTTAGCGGCACGGCATGTTAAAGCATCAGCGCTTGGTCAGCGGTTGCTAAATTTAAGCTCCGGCTCAGAGTTCAAATCAGTAATAGGTACGCAAATATTAAGCATACCGGAACTTAAAAAGGATATATCGGGTCTACTAGTATTAGCAATTGATGATAATCAATTAAATCTAGAGATTATTAGCAGTGTGTTACACCAAGCTGAAATTAATGTTGTTACAGCTTCGAGTGCATCAGATGGTATGGAGTTATTGCAGGTTTTAAAGCCCGATCTAATTTTAATGGATGTACAAATGCCGCATATCGATGGCTGTCAAGCAACAGCATTGATTCGTCAACAGTTTGACGCAAAGCAGCTCCCTATTTTTGCATTAACAGCTCATTGTGAGCCTGCAGATATTGAACGTTCTTTACGTTGTGGTATGAACAAGCATTTAACAAAGCCAGTGGTTGCTAAAGTACTTACAGGTGCTATTGCTGACTTAGGACTTGTTAAACCTAGCTTTTTTGAAAAATCATTTGCTTTAACGCAGTTTAATTTAGATGAAGCATTACTTAATACTATGATTGATAAATTTGCTAACTTATGTCAAATTCAATTAATTCAGATAGATGAAAGTACTAGTAAGGATGATTTGGTACGCTTAGTGCATAGTATTAAAGGAGTAGCAGGTAATTTAGGTTTTAAAAGGTTGTCGTATTGTGCACAGCAGTGTGAAAAACACCTTAAAACGACTAATGAGCCTATTGAAATTACAATGAAAGAGCTTATTATGCAGTTAGAACAAGTGATTGTTTTTATAAAAGGTTTGGGGGCAAAGGATGTCAAAAAAAGCTAAGGTATTAATTGTTGATGATGATCCTCTCAACCGATTGGTACTCGATAAAACACTTAATACTGAGCATGAAGTGTTTTTGGTGGAAAGTGGCGAAAAAGCACTCACTTTTGTAAAAACGACACAAGTTGATTTAATTATACTCGATGTTGTTATGCCAGGCATTGATGGATACGAAGTGCTTGTACAACTTAAAGAAAACCCAATAACCCAATCTATACCCATCATTTTTATATCTGCTAATCATAGCCATGAAGATGAATCGAAAGGTTTAGAGCTTGGTGCTATGGATTACATAACTAAACCATTTAGCGCCTCAATAGTACGTGTACGAGTTCGTAATCAGTTATTAATAAAGCAAAAGAATGATTTACTAGAAATGCTTGCTTCAATAGATGGTTTAACCGAGATACCAAATAGGCGTTACCTAGACGAAAATTTATCTCGTGAATGGCGCAGAAGTATCCGCAGCGGTTTACCTCTTTCTGTTTTACTTATGGATATAGACCATTTTAAACGTTACAACGATTGCTACGGACACCGTGCTGGTGACGATTGTTTAAAACAAGTAGCTCAAGCACTTGTTGGTGAATGTGAACGTGGTAGTGATTTTATAGCACGCTATGGCGGCGAAGAATTTGCTGCTGTTCTGCCAGGTGTAGGCAAAAGTGAAGCAATAGCATTTGCAAATAAACTACGCAATGCAGTTAATAGTTTAAATATAGAACATAAAGCATCATTAAATGCCAACCATATAACGGTCAGTATTGGTGTTGCAACAACTGAAAGTGGCAAAATATTTGCTGAAGAAGCGCTTTTAGAAGAAGCTGATTTAGGTTTATATGCAGCCAAAGATGCGGGACGCGATAGAATAGTCGCTCGCTAATTATGTTTTTTCTTAGTTATTTACAGCTCTAATAAGTAAAACGCCAATATTTTTATTGGCGTTTTTCGTTTATTACTTTTTGACTATATTCTATTTGATCATATCCAGTGCGGTGTCGCCAATACCCACTAGTTTATCGTTTTTGAATACCAGTGCTGTGCACTCATCTTTAGTCATTTTACCATCTGAATGAACGCTATGTGTTGGGTAAAATAATACCTGATATACATCGTTATCTTTTTTTAATAACTCAGTAAAACTAGGGGCTGTTGATCTTTGTAGTATATATATTAATCAGCCCACATTGGTAGCCACATCATAGTAAATGCTAAAGCG
>NZ_JADYXF010000055.1:0-24302 GCF_015864385.1 Pseudoalteromonas sp. SWXJZ94C | reverse complement strand
GTATTAGAAAAAGTTTTATGTAATAATTTACTCAAGTGCATAGTCGATTTACTTTGTAATTTCTTTGGTCGGAAAAACATATAAGATCAAAATTGGCTGTGCACTTCAACTGTTTTTTAAACTACCTTATTGATTTATATTATCAAATTGTGGGGATTCCTCAGGACTAAACCCCGAAGATTGAGCATAAAATAAGTATTGAGAATTTGTATAAAAAATTAACGAGCTCTAATGCCTAACCAATTCCATACATACGTTTTATTAGCTGCTGGAGTAAATAGCATTGGATCGTTGATAGAAGAGCACTCGATTTTAGAAACGGCACCGGCATCATTCAAGAGCTTTATCACATGCTCAGCAACGTTTTTATCTACTCCGGCAATGAGCACACAAGGTAGCGATTTATGAAGGTGAGTTTGTATTTCTTTTGCATGTTCTAAATTTAAGCAACCAATAAGCCGCAAAGATTTAACAAGTGGCAATGTGTTCCCCGATACAGATATTACACTAACTTGGTATTTATCCATGATTTAACTCCCATAGTAAATTTATACATATTTATGCATAGTAACAGAAGTATTTATCACATTGGAGATACCGTTGTATTGCAATCATGTAACTTCAGGAAACATGTTTACTAATAATTAAATTATTCAGCGCACAATGCTTTTTTATTTTTATACATTGCTGCATCTGCGCCTTGAAGCATTTCTTCAACTGTGTTTTCGGTATCATAAGGGTAATTCATTACCCCTACGCTATATTGAATTTTGTATGGTTTATTAATAGTGTTATTGGCTTGTTCAATAGCATCTGCAAATCGTTGTAGAACAGTGTTTGCCTTTTTTTCATCAGAGTCACTTAACATCGCAACAAATTCGTCCCCGCCAAGTCGTCCTATAATTTCGCAATCACGAAATGACTCAAGCATAATTTTGGCAAACGTAATAAGCACAAAATCACCTTCATGATGACCATAAACATCATTAATAAGCTTAAACTTATTTAGGTCAAACAGTATAAAAGACATCGATATTTTATTGCGCTTACATACACTTAGGCTATGTTCGGCTAAATTTAGAAAGCCACGTCGATTAGATATCATTGTTAACTGATCTATTGTAGCGAGCTGAATAGATTGTATTTCTTGCTCTACCATCGCGCCTAAATCTTTAAGTAATTGTTGATCTTCTTCTGTTAAATTTCTTGGTTTAGAATCAATAAGACACAAAGTACCAATGGTTATTCCCTGTCTAAGCTTTAAAGGATACCCCGCATAAAAACGAACTTTAGGATCATTTATAACAAAGGGATTATCGAAAAAACGCTTATCTTTTAAGGTATCCGGAATTATAAATAACTCACTTTCATTTATTGCATGCCCGCAAAATGATGTTTCACGAGGTAACTCACAAACATCAAGCCCTTGCTTTGATTTAAACCACTGACGATCTTCATCAACTAAACTTACAAGTGAAATAGACACATCAAACATACGTTTTGCTATACGGGTTACACGATCAAACCTTTCTTCATGTGAGCTATCAAGAATATTTAAAGTTCTGAGTGCATGTAAACGCGCAGCTTCATTTTTTGGAACTTCAGGTTTAGTCATAGTGATCCTGTTATTTAACGTATTTTAATAGTTTGCAGCACATCTAAAATATGCCGTAATTTATCCGCATGTAATTTTAAGTCAAATCAAGCCTATATATAATAAACTCAACACTTTCACACTAGAACATTATATAAAATTAGCAATAGTAATGTTGCATTTTAACCTAATAAGAAAATATAAAAGCGTGGTTGTAAAATTATAGCTAAGTTGAGCCATGCTAGTTGCGTTGTTTAAAAGTATTTTAGAAAAAACTTGCTATACGTTTAAACATGCTGGTACTATCCGTCGCATCGGGTTGATAGAAAGCCCTGTTTATTTGTAAGTACCACGTTGTTATTAGTAATATAATCCTTCGCGCTATCCTCAGTTAAATATGTTTTCTTCCTTGTTTATCGCCTAATTTAGGGCGCAATATAATTATTATTTAGGATACTTTTTATGTCTAATACAACAACTGGTTCAGTTAAATGGTTTAATGAAGCAAAAGGCTTTGGTTTTATTGAACAAGAGTCTGGTCCTGACGTTTTCGCTCATTTTAGCGCAATTACCAGTGACGGCTTTAAAACATTAGCTGAAGGTCAACGTGTACAGTTTACTGTTACACAAGGTCAAAAAGGCCCGCAAGCTGAAAATATCGTTTGCATCTAAATTGTTTTAATTGATGGGTTATAATTAACCCGTCAATATATATAAGTTTGAAAGAAGTTCTGTTTATTTGTACGTACCACGTTGTTATTAGTAATAATTCTTCGCGTTATCCTCAGTTAAATACTTTTTTTCCAGCTCAATCGCCTATTTATAGGCAAATTTTATTAATTTCTAGGATATCTATTATGTCTACAACTACTGGTACAGTTAAATTTTTTAATGAAGCAAAAGGTTTTGGTTTTATCGAACAAGAATCTGGTCCTGATGTTTTTGCTCATTTTAGCGCGATTTCTGGCGACGGTTTCAAAACTCTTGCTGAAGGCCAACGTGTACAGTTTTCTGTTACACAAGGTCAAAAAGGTCCACAAGCTGAAAACATCGTTTGTATCTAACATGTTTTCATTGATGGGTTAGTAATAACCCATCAATATATATAAGCTTGAAAGAAGTTCTGTTTATTTGTAAGTACCACGTTGTTATTAGTAATAATTTTTCGCGTTGTCCTCAGTTAAATAATTTTTTTCGGCTCAATCGCCTATCTTCAGGCACATTTTTATTAATTTCTAGGATATTTATTATGTCTAACACAACTACTGGTACTGTAAAATTTTTCAATGAAGCAAAAGGTTTTGGTTTTATTGAACAAGAATCTGGTCCTGATGTTTTCGCTCATTTCAGCGCAATTTCTGGCGACGGTTTCAAAACTCTAGCTGAAGGCCAACGTGTACAGTTTACTGTTACACAAGGTCAAAAAGGTCCTCAAGCTGAAAACATCGTTTCTATCTAACATGTTTTAGTTAATGTGTTTATTTACACATTAATAACTCACTTGTAGTTTATCTATAAGTGAGTTTTTTTATGTCTTCATTTTATTGCTACTTTGTTTATATTCTTAATTTCTACTTTATATTCCAAACTTAGCTTTTAATTTCGTTAATTTATAAGTTTCATATCAAGACCCTTCCCTCCTAAATACAATTAACTTCCCAAGTAACTTCTCAAAATGATTTTTAATACCAAATTTTTAATACCGAACGACTTAATTAAGTAATTTATTTGAGGTAAGAATGCGTTATTGATAAAAAAGAAAAATTCGTTATTCCGTGATTCTCTGTAATTACTTCTGCACTGCTCTACCTTCTGTATTTATACTGTCGTAAATAAGAAGTTTTTATGTAGCTAGCGGCCAAATTTGATGCCTAAAACTGATTAAGTGTTATTGCTGACTGGTGTAGCATGTACAGAATCTATTAAGTATTAGTTTGAATTAATTAGTTCGTTATTTAGAAAAGGATGTCAGAGACTATTTATTTATGACTATCGATTTATTAGTGATTATCGATTAGTGCTAGCTATGAGTATTATCGATGAGTTACTAGCTATTAGGCACTGCCTATGCGGCATTAACGCTAATTTATAAATGAGGGTACTTCTTTTAGGCATAATTAAGAAACCACCTAATCGTTGTATTTATTACTTACGTTAAGCAAATAAACTAAATTCTTATTTTAGTTACCCAATAAAGCTATATTAAGTAACTAATAATAAGTAACTAATTTAAGTAACGGGTAGTTAAATTAGTTACTAAGTAAAAAACAAACTTCATATGGTTAGCTTAGTTTTGGTGTTCGTACTGACCCCGATACACTTCAAATACCTTTAATACAGTATGTTGTTCTTTTGACAAGTTATCGAACCAATCATCAAACAGCTCGTCATTATCTTGTTCACTCAATGCCATGTAATGGGCAAGTAGCTCTACAATATCATTATTATTACAACTTAGAGGGTTAAGTTGCTGAGCTAAAACACTATGGTCGCGCTCTCTTAGGGTATCCATTACCCCTTGATCAATTTGTTCTTCTTGTTTTGTTGCGTCACTCATACGTTACCTCTGTGCTCTACTTTTAAATGCGTTTGTTAACGTTTTTAATTAACTTAAATATAGTTATAACAGCCTAAACGGCAATAGCCAGCATTTTTGATCTAAGTGCTTATTTTTTGATTTGTTTGCACAAATAGCCATCAAATTGATGCTTTTAGAAGCTTTTAAAATCATTTGCAAAGTATAAATAAATGAGTTAAATTAAATGATACAATATCACATAACATTTATATAGGTGTATCATGAAACCAAACATTCATCCTGATTACAACGAGGTAGCTTTTCACGACACAGCTGCCGATAGTTATTTCATTATTGGCTCAACGATTAAAACTAATCGTACAATTGAACTCAAGGGTAAAACTTATCCGTACGTGCCTATAGATGTGTCTAGTGACTCTCATCCTTTTTACACTGGTAAGCAAAAGTCAGTTACAACCGACGGACGGGTTGCACAGTTCAATCGTCGCTTTAAAGGTCTTTCGTCTGGTAAAAAGGAAGCGTAACAATGAAGGTACTTAGTTCACTTAAAAGCGCAAAACAACGCCCTGGCTGTCAAATAGTAAAGCGTAAAGGTCGTGTATTCGTTATTTGTAAAAATAACCCACGTTTCAAAGCAGTTCAAGGAATGAAAAAGAAATAGTAATAAAGACACCCAGAGGCTTATAAGGCATAAACCTCTGGGTTAATAAGTAAATTATTTTACAACAACTGAAAACTCAGGAACGGCCTGAATTACTTTTTTAACAGTGCATGTATTAACAGCGGCAATTAGTGCTTTTTTATATTTATCAGGAAAACCATCTGGCAAACTGATCTCAATAGAGAATAACTTTTTCCCATTATCGTCAACATTTTCATTATTTTGTTTAAGAGTCATACCTTCGGTAGAAATATCACGTTGCTCGCAAAATTTACGAGCATAAAATCCGGCGCATAAAACCATACTTACTAAAAAGTAATCAAATGGTTCGGGATGTTCTGCATTACCACCTGCAGCAACACTTTGATCGCTTACTACTTCTAAATCGCCAAATTTTGCGCTTTGCTTTTGACCTTCTAACATTGAAACTGAAATTTCCATTGCTACTCCTTATATAACCAATGTTTTGGTTAAAATATTTACTTATTTATTAATATGGTTACGTTTACTTTTTGCTAGTAAAGAATTCTAATAGCTATATCTCTGTTATAAAAAAGTCATAGCTGTTAGTAGGAAAAATACTTGCTAAAAAATCTGATTATTTACACGTGTGATTATGAGCCGAATAATAATTCAAAAAACCCCGGTGGTTCATGTAACTCATGATACTTTTTACGTAAGTTATCTATATTTTTCAAAGATGATTTTGCTTCAGTAAGTCCCTGCTCGTTAGCTGATTTTTTAGCAAGCTCTGCTTGAGCAATCACTTTATCAAGACCTTGTAATGATTGTTCAGGCTTTTTGTAAAATTTAGCGGTTTTACTTACTTTAACCAGCTTAATAAACTCGTCTATTGCTGTATTGAACGTAGTAAGATCCGTTGCTTGTACTGCTTGTTTATAGGCAAGACCTGTATTTTTCATGTTTATTTCAAGATCAACGGGCTGATTTGAAAATGCTAATGAACTAAATAGCAGCGTAATAAATATAAATAAAAATTTCATAAACAACCTTATAAATTAAAGACAGCTAATTGTATCAATTATACAAAGGAAAGTACGATGCAAACATTGCTTTTTAACTGTAAAGGGGCTTTACAGTTAAAGTATGAATAGAAAATTATTTTATTGAGATATTATTTATCTTAATATTTCATTTGAGTATATAACAACCTTTGACCCTCTAAAACGCAACATTAACATGAAATACAATCCCCTTTTTAGAAACAGTTAATTAAGTCATCAATTAACCCCCCATATAATTACCGTAAATTCATGAAGATAACAAAAAAAAAAATAAACATAGCATTTACATGTTGATAAAAACAAAACCATAACGTTAACCATTACAATTTTAAGTCATTGTTTTAATTGAATTTTAACAAGTTATTTTATCGCTTTTATTTGTAGGTTCAACGAAAATTAATTACCCCAGTCAAATTAAGTGTTAAATCTAGGTACGTAATGTAAATTTTATAGTCAAATAACTATTAACATGAAAATTATGTTGCAAGTAATTTTAAAAACAAACGATTCATCTAGGGGATAACATGAAATCTTACAACAAAATCTCAAGCAGTATAAAAACGGCGCTGTGTTTAAGCGCTATTGGTTTATCACACACAGCTATTGCAGCAGACGCTGATACTCAAAAAATAGAACGTGTACAAGTAACAGGCTCTAAAATAAGCCGCGTAGGAGCTATTGCTCCGGCACCAGTAACTGTAATTACTGGTGAGCAATTACTTAATACAGGTGCAGTAAATATTGGTGAGGCACTAAATAAACTGCCGGCTTTAGGTAATACTTACTCGCTTGCAAACTCAGGTCGCTTTATTGGTACTGCAGGTCTAAATATTCTTGATTTACGTAATATGGGTACCGACCGTACGCTTGTACTTGTAAATGGTAAGCGCCATGTATCAAGCTCTGCAGGTTCTCAAGCTGTTGATACAAACACCATTCCTAGCGTATGGGTTGAGCGCGTAGAAATAGTAACCGGTGGTGCATCTGCTGTTTACGGTGCTGATGCTGTAACAGGTGTTGTTAACTTTATACTTAAAGATAACATTGAAGGCTTAGATTTTACCGCCACTAAAGGTGTTTCAGACTTAAGCGATTACAATAATGAGAAAGTAACGTTCTCGTACGGTTCTAATTTTGATAGTGGTCGTGGTAATGCTGCGTTTGCAGTTGAATACTCAGCTCAAGAGTCTTTAAATGCATTAGATCATCCATGGACTGATGGGTCATATTCAAGCTTACGAAACCAAGCACAAAATGATTCAAATAAAGACGATCCTAATTTTCCTGATAAAATATATACACCAAATGCAGGTTATTACGCGTTAAACAATGCGGGTGTATTTGATTTAGGTAATGGTTTTGTTAATACCTTTAATTCTGATGGCTCTCACCGTGATATATACACTGGTAATAATGTTGATGGTTTATTATGTGCCGATTGTGACTCATTTAATCTAGCTCAATTTGACGAGATTCAACCTAAATTTGAACGTTACAATGTAAACTTTAAAGTTAATTACGATGTGACTGACGATCTTAATGCCTACTTTGAAGCTAAATACGTAAATAGTGAAGGCGAAAGTATTGGTCAACCTGCATTCTTTTTCTTTGATCCTGACAATAGCATTAAAATTGATAATGCTTACTTAGATCCGAGTGTAAAAGCTCTTATGGAAGCAGCTGACGAGGGTAAAGGCGTTGAATCAATTAGCCTTAACCGAATGATGACTGACTTAGGTCGTCGTATCGAGAATAATACGCGCGAAACTACTCGCTTTGTAGCAGGCCTTAAAGGCACTGTGTTTAGTGATTGGGATTTAGATGCGTCAATAGTGCGTGGTCAAACTGATTTAGAGCGCGTAAATGGCGCAAACATGATAAGAGCTAACTACTTTAATGCACTCGATGCAGTTAAAGACGATAGCGGTAATATTGTTTGTCGTAGCGAAGCTGCTCAAGCACAAGGCTGTGTACCAGTAAATATTATGGGCTTTGGCGCACCTAGTGATGCAGCAATTGACTACATTAATACAGTATCAACTGGCACATCAGAAATAACTCAAACTGTAGTATCTGCGTCTCTTGCCAATGGTGCTTTATTTGAACTACCAGCAGGTTACGTTGGTGTTGCTTTTGGTGCTGAATACCGTAAAGAAGAAAGTGAAACAAAAGAACCTGATAATGCTGAAGGTACGTTCTTTAACGCTCTTGGCGAAGATCAAGGTGACTTTGATGTAAAAGAAATTTTTACAGAGGTATCTGTTCCACTACTCTCAGATATGCCATTTGTTCAAGATTTGGTATTTGATGCAGCTGTACGATATGCTGATTACAGTACAATTGGCGATGCAACTAGCTGGAAATTAGGTCTTGATTGGAGTCTAAACAACGAGTTACGTTTTCGTCTAACTCAATCAGAAGCACTAAGAGCACCTAATATTGGTGAAATTTTTGGTGCACCAAGTCAAACTTTCTATGATGTTGACGATCCTTGTCAGGCTGATAACTTAAACGACTTACAAAACAGCAGTACACGTCGTACAAACTGTGCTGCACTAGGTGTACCTACAGGGTTTGATTCAGATTATGACTCACAAACACTTGAAGGTTTAAGCAGTGGTAATCGTGAAGTTAAAGGCGAAGAGTCAACAAGTACTACAATCGGTTTAGTTTACCAACCAGAATTTATAGAAAATTCAACACTAACTATCGATTACTGGAAAATTGAAATTGAAGATGCAATTGACTATATTAGTGCACAGGATATTTTAGATCGCTGTGTAGATAGCGGCTCAGGTATTTCTAATCAATACTGTAGTTTAATTACCCGTGATGCTAATAGTGAAATATCATTAATACAAAATTCAGCACTTAACGTTGCTGGTCAAGAAGCATCTGGTATCGATTTTGAATTAGGTTACGATTTTGATGCATTAGGGGGTAGCTTTAGAACGAACCTCATAGGTACATACTTGATTGAGCGAAAAGAATTCCCGTTCCAAGATGAACCTAGTGACTATATAGAAAACGCAGGTGTTACAGGTGAAGCACAATGGCAAGCTAACTTAAATCTTGAATATAGCTACGAGAATTTATATACAACATTCAGTACGCGTTATATTGAAGAAGTAAGCTTATACACAGATCAAGAATTAAGTGATAACCCTAACCCAAATAGCTTAACTAGCTATGGTACTTACGTTATTTCAGATATGACAGTAGGTTATAACTTTGATAATGGTGTTGGCTTAAAAGTAGGCGTAGATAACTTATTCAATCGTGGGCTGCCTTTTGGTACGCGCGGAGATGGAGAAGGTTCTGCTAGCTACGATAATATAGGTCGTTTTGGCTATATTACTTTCTCATATAGTATGTAAGTTTAATTTATAGTAAAAGGCTCATAAATTGAGCCTTTTTTATGTGTGTCACTCTATTTAGTGACGATTAAATAAATTTTTTATGCATATTTTCACCCAATAAAATGAAATATATTCATATTCCGCATTGTTTATTTTAAATCCCCTAATTAACATGGATTATTTAGCGATTATAAAAAGAGCTATATTTTACACTTAATAAACTTAATTGAGTGATAAAAGATCAGCTATAACGATTAAGTTAGTTACGTATAAAAAAGTAAATAAATACACATAGCGTTAAAATAAACAATCCTGCTAAATAACGACCTAAACATATATAAAAATCCATCATAACGTTCACTTCTCAAGCAACAAGTTTAAACCCCACTTTATTAAGGGCTAATACAAAGCCAATTACAATTGCAATAATTGCATCAATAAAAAACAGGTTAAAAATAAATATCCTTAATATTCATTAACATTCGTTAAATTAACGTACTTTTATTCATTATTTCACCGTGCCATAATTGCGCCTTAAATAATAAAATGAATTATAAATAGCGCTATTTATTGTGTTTTAAACACTTTATTTAGTCTATTTGGTTGCACTAAAATAACCGCTCTTGGGAAAACAATGAAACATTCTTTAATTTGTAATAGCATTAAATTTGCTCTTATTACAGCTGCTGCAACAGCTAGTAATTCTGTACTTGCTCAAGATGAGCAAGCAATAACTAAAATTGAACGCGTAGAAGTAACTGGCTCACGTATTTTACGCGAAGGCGCAATAGCACCTGCACCGGTTACAGTGATCACCGGCGAACAGCTTATGAATACTGGCGCTGTTAATATTGGTGAAGCCCTAAATAATTTACCAGCATTGGGTAATACTTACTCTTTAGCTAATTCGGGTCGCTCTATTGGTACTGCAGGTTTGAATCTGCTTGATTTACGTAATATGGGCACAGACCGAACACTTGTGCTTGTTAATGGTAAACGTCATGTGTCTAGTTCAGCTGGCTCTCAGGCAGTAGATACGAATACAATCCCAAGCGTTTGGGTTGAGCGAGTTGAAATAATTACCGGTGGTGCATCTGCTGTATACGGTGCTGATGCGGTAACTGGTGTTGTTAACTTTATTCTAAAAGATAACATTGAAGGGATGGACTTTAGCGTTACTCGTGGTTTTGCCGATCTAAGCAGCTACAATAACGAAAAAGTATCTTTCTCATACGGCTCTAATTTCGATAATGGTCGTGGTAATGCTGCATTTGCAGTGGAATATTCTGGTCAAGATTCATTAAATGCACTTGATCACCCATGGACAAGTACATCATTTAGTAGTTTACGTAATACAGCTCAAACAGACGCAAATAAAGATGATATTAATTTCCCTGATAAAATTTTAACCCCTAATGCAGGTTATTATGCGATTAATGATGCTGGTGTTTACGCATTAGAAGATGGCTTTACAAATAGCTTTAACCCTGACAGCTCATCTCGTAATTTATACTTAGGCAATAATGTAGATGGCTTACTTTGCGCTGAGTGTGACTACTTTAACCTTGGTCAGTATGAAGAAGTTCAACCAGAGTTTAAACGCTACAATGTTAACTTTAAAACAAATTACGATATTACCGACGACTTAAACGTTTACTTTGATGCTAAATACGTAAACAGCCAAGGTGAAAGCATAGGTCAACCTGCATTCTTTTTCTATGACGATGAAAATAGCATTAAAATTGATAATGCCTACTTAGCACCTGATATTAAAGCCCGTATGGAAAGCGAAGGTGTAGAGTCAATTATGATTAATCGTATGATGTCTGATTTAGGGCGTCGTATAGAAAACAACACACGTGAAACAACCCGCTTTGTTACCGGTTTAAAAGGCACTGTTTTTGAAGACTGGGAATTAGATACCTCAATAGTATACGGTCAAACAGATCTAGAGCGTGAAAACGGCGCTAACATGATTTTAGCTAACTACTTTAATGCGCTTGATGCCGTTGAAGATACAAATGGCAACATTGTGTGTCGTAGTGCTGCAGCACAAGCAGAAGGCTGTGTACCAGTAAATATTATGGGTAATGGTGCACCAACACAAGACGCTATTAATTATATTAATACAGTGTCAATTGGTACTTCTACAATTAAACAAACTGTCGTTTCTGCATCACTTGCAAACGGCGCTATTTTTGAGCTACCAGCTGGCTATGTTGGTATTGCTTTTGGTGCTGAATACCGTAAAGAAGAAAGCGAAACAAAAGAGCCTGATAACGCAGAAGGTACGTTCTTTAATGCATTAGGCGAAGATGAAGGCTCATTTAACGTACGCGAAGTGTTTTTTGAAACATCAATGCCTATATTAACTGACCTACCATTTATTCAAGATTTAGTCTTTGATACTGCAGTGCGTCATGCTGACTACAGCACTATTGGGGAAGCAACAAGTTGGAAGTTAGGACTTGATTGGACAGTTAATGACGAACTACGTGTTCGTGTTACGCAATCTGCAGCACTTCGCGCGCCTAATATAGGCGAAGTATTTGGTGCTCCAAGCCAAACTTTCTATAATATTGATGATCCTTGTCGCTCAGAAAATCTTAACGATTTACAAAATAGCTCTACTCGTCGTGCTAATTGTGCAGCATTAAACGTCGCAACCGACTTTAACTCTGACTATGATTCGGCAAGTATCGATGGCTTACAAAGCGGTAACCGAGACGTTAAAGGTGAAGAATCAACCAGTACAACTGTGGGTATTGTTTACCAACCTGAGTTTTTAGAGAACGCTGTACTTACAATAGATTACTGGAAAATTGAACTCGATGATGCAATTGATACAATTGATGCTCAAGATATTCTTGATCGTTGTGTAGATAGCACAACCGGTGTTAATAACCAATATTGTAACCTTATTACACGCGATGCCAATGGCGAAATTTCACTAATTCAAAATTCAGTACTAAATGTTGCCGGTCAAGAAGCATCAGGTATCGATTTCGAACTAGGCTACGATTTTGACGCACTTGAAGGTAGCTTTAAAACACGCTTAATAGGTACTTACTTAATTGAACGTAAAGACTTCCCTTTCCAAGATGATCCTTCGAGTTATATTGAAGCAGCCGGTACTTCTGGTGAAGCGAAATGGCAGACAAACCTATCTGTGAACTACACGTATGATCGTTTTTTCTCTACGTTTGAAACACGCTTTTTGAGTGAAGTAGAGCTATACACAAATTTCTCACTTGATAGCAACCCTAATCCAAGCAGTCAAATGTCTTACGGTAAATATTTTATAACCGATATTACTGTTGGCTATAGCTTTGATAGCGGTGTTGCCGTTAAATTTGGTGTTGATAACGTATTTAATCGCGAGTTACCTTACGGTACGAGTGGAACAGGCGAAAAGAGCGCAAGTTACGACAACATTGGTCGTTTTGGCTATGTTAGCCTCTCATATAAACTTTAATTTAAAGTAATTAATAGTTTTTAGTTAAAAAAATGCCAGTTGATTAAACAAACTGGCATTTTTATATATACGTTAAGCTATTTTATATTACTTAACCACACACTTTGATATGGCTCCATTTCAATAGTGAGCTGCCCTTCTTCTATCAGTTTATCAGCAATTAAATCAAACCACTGCTGTGTATCTATTAAGTTTAAATCAGCTAACTTAAGTGTTTCAGGCTTATCACTAATATTGTAAACACAAAATACACTTTGTTGTCTGTCGATACTTTGGCGCCAAAAACCAAACAAACCTCCCGCTAAGTGCAGTGTAAACTGCGTTGCATTTGGATGAAATGCACTTTGCTTTTTGCGTACACCCAATAACGATTTAATACCGTTAAATACTTTGTGATGATGGCTGTATTTTTCACTGATCGCAGCTAATAGTTTAGATTCTTGCCAACGATGACGGTTAATAGCCCTGTTATGCTGTGAGTTTTCAAAACGCTCATAATCGTTTGTTGTGCCTAATAAACTATGAATATACAAACCGGGTATGCCTTCAAGCGCAAACATAATTGCATGGGCACACATAAATCGCTCAAGCCCAAACTTATCAGGTCCATTGTGCGTACCTTGTAGCGCATCAAATAATGCAATATTAAGTTCATAAGGCGTATGCGTGCCATCGTTACTAGTACGCATAGATACCCGACCACCAAACTGCATAGTGGTTGTAACTAAAGAAGCCACTTCGCTTGGCTGAAGTAATCCCTCAATTGGACGAAGCCCTACCCCATCATGCGATGCAATAAAGTTAAAATAAGCGGTGCCATTTTGTGCCGGTGGCATACTCATCATCCAATGTTTAAGGGCGGTGCTATCACCACTTAATAATGTATGTAGTAATAATGGCGGCAGTGCAAAATTATAAATAGCATGCGCTTCATTTGCGTTACCAAAATACGATAGGTTTTCTTGATTTGGGATATTTGTTTCGGTAATTATAACCACGCTTGGCTCTACGTGCTCAATAAGCGTGCGCATTAATCTAACAGCTTCGTGTGTTTGCGGTAAGTTAATACAATTTGTATTTAGTTGCTTCCATAAAAAAGCAACAGCATCGAGTCTAAATAAGCGCACACCATTATCTAAATAATGGCGAATAATACCCACAAACTCTTTTAGAACATCAGGGTTTGCAAAATCAAAATCAACTTGATCGTGACTAAAGGTACACCATACATGCTTTTCGCCGCTAGGCGTGTTCACAGTATGTAAAAGCGATGATGTGCGTGGACGCACTACTTGGCTTAAATCATCATTTAAACTGGCTGTTTTAAAGTAATCTTTACCTGGGTGTAAATCGTTTAAAAAGTTTTCAAACCATATACTTCTGCTCGAACAATGATTAATAACTAGATCAGCCATTAGCTTTACGTCTTTGGCTATATTTTTAATGTCTTGCCAGTCACCTAAAGACTCGTTTACTTGCGCATAGTTCATTACCGCAAAGCCTTCATCAGAGCTGTACGGATAAAAGGGAAGTATATGCAGAGCATTAAGTTGCATATCACATTGCTCTTTTATAAATCTATGCAATGTTTTGAGCGGTGCTTCAATTGGGCTCGATACTGCAAACTCGCTATCATCATGCTTAATAATTGAGTCGCCATACGCAATTAAAACAATATCTTGTTCATCCCACCGGTTTGTATGCGGTGTAGGGTCACGCAGTGGACTGCTACCTAAAATAATTTTAATCAGTTGCTGAGCAAGCTCAGTAATAGGTAAAGGTAGTTCAACATCGTCATAAATTATCCGAAGATGATGCTCAACCTGTTGTAAAAATAATTCGTTAACTGTACTCACATGCGCCCCTTTTTATTTTTAATTACTTAACCTGACCTCAGGTTACTTATTTTTGGGTTAGCTATATTCTTCGTTATCAAGCTCCACCGCTTCTTTTAAGCGTTCAAGCACGTCTGGCATTGCTGATACAACACGGTTCCAACTTGGCACAAATGGCGCTTCCATCGGGTTGTCTAAAAAGTGTTGACCTGCATTCATAATATTTTGTGCAAACATTTCTACTGCTTTTTCCTCTTGATGCACATCAAGCGTTAAACCATTCATTATTGCGTCGTTGTGGTAAGTTTCTATAAAGTCTAATCCAATACGGTAATAGGTAGCTTTAAGTGAGCGAATAGTTTCACTGGTAAACGTAACACCTTGCGTTGCTAGCTTTCTAAATAATGCTTTGGTGATATCAATCGACATTTTAGATAACCCAGCACTTTGGTCGTCAAGCGATAGTTCTTGATGTTTATGATCGTAGTTATCGGCTATATCTACTTGGCATAATCGGTTATGCGAGTAGTTACGGTACATCTCGCTCAATACGCCAATTTCTAATCCCCAATCGCTTGGAATACGAATATCGTTTAGTACGTCACGTCTAAACGAAAACTCACCCGCTAATGGGTATCTAAACGAATCCATGTATTCTAAGTAGTCGCGGTTACCTAATATTGTTTTAAATGAACGCAGTAATGGCGTAACTAATAAACGTGATACACGACCATTAATTTTTCCATTTGCTGTACGCGGGTAAAAGCCTTTGCAGAACTCGTAGTTAAAACGAGGATGCGCCACTGGGTAAATTAGCTTAGCAAGTAAGCTTCTATCGTAGGTTAAAATATCGCAATCGTGCAATGCTATAGACTCTACTTCCGCCGTTGCTAGCTTATAACCCATGCAATACCAAACGTTTCTGCCTTTACCAAGCTCTCGTGGTGCAACGCCAAGTTCTTGTAGTTCTTTATCGAGTGCTTGCAAGCGAGGACCGTCGTTCCATAATACTTTATGATTTTGATTTAGTTCTTTAAAAAAGCTGAGCGCATGACGATACTGTGCTTCATCAGCCCTGTCGAGACCAATTGTAATTTGCGATAAGTAAGGTACTTCGCGTAATTCGCTTACTATATTTTTAAGTGCCGAGCCTTCCAATTCGCTATATAGCGAAGGCAATATAAGCCCCATTGGACGCTGCTTACTGAACCCTAATAATTCTTTTTCTAGGTCTTCAATTGGTCGGTCAGCAATATTATGTAACGTAGTAATTACGCCATTTTGGTAAAAATCAGCCATGAGATATTTTCTCCTCAGTAATACTTAAAATACTGTTTATACAAGGCAGTGATGTTATTTCCTCAATCCAACCTAATGGTGCTGGTGATTGTGAATATCGCGCTTTGTTATGTGACAATTTAACCGGCTTTTTACTCGCCGGATTTGCAATAATAATGGCAATATTTGCTTGCTCTAACATTTGCTTATCGTTATCGCTATCGCCCAATGCTATAACTGTGAGAGGCTTTCTAAAATGATGGGTAAACTGTTTAACTAACCACTGCTGTGCAGCGCTTTTGTCTGTATTTTTGGCAATATGAATAAACCGACCACCTATTTTTATATCGTAACCAAGCGCTTTAACATCTTGCACAAAGGTGTTTAGTAAGTCATCGCTGCCATACCAATAAAGTGGGTCTGAGTAATCTCGTGTTTGTGCACGCTTTGCTTGTGCATCGGTTAATCCTGTAAGCTCAGATATTTGCTCGCTTGTTAAGTTACTAAACAATTTATAATGAGACTTATAGTCATTTTTAAGCGAATCTAAATCACTTAAAAGACTTGATAAAGGCAGCGCTAATGAATGACACCAATAGTCACCCACTTTTTTACAACCAATAGGTTTTAGTTCAAAGTAGTTTTCAGGTATGTAAACTGCCGCGCCATTTTCAACAATAAAAGGTTGTTGAATACTTAACTCATTTTTTATTTCAGCTACTTCACAAAACGTTTTGCTCGTATTAAATACCACAGGAATGTGAGCACTTTGCAATTGTTGTAATAACTCACTCACATTACTGGTATTGTAATCAGCATGGTCGAGCAAAGTACCGTCAAGATCAGTAAATATAATAGGCTGCAAGGTATCGTCACTAATTAAATGCATACCGCTTATATCGCGATTGCTATCAAGCTCTATCAGTGCATTTGCTTTTGTGCTGAGGGTGTTTAAGTTTTCGCGAGTGATCCGTTCAAAATGAGAAATAAACCACACCAATTGCTCACTATTCATGGTACCTGTACCAGCACCTTTTTTAGCAATTAGTTTTTGCTCTTGCTCTTGGCGCCATGTAAACACATCACTAAAACTTGGCGCTTTAAGCATAACGGTGTAATCAATCTTATTAAAAATTGCCTTATACTCATTCGCCAAACAGCTGTTTATACAACGGCGCCACACGCCTTCTTTATCATGAAACTGCTCTAATTCGTTAAGTGGTTCACTCAATGAGAATAGCGGTTGCGGCTCGCTACCTACACACCACCCTTCTAAAATAACAATATCGACGGAAGCTGCGTTAGTTAACCACTCATTTTGAGGAGCACAATCATCCTCGTGCTTATTAAAACTCGGTAAAGGCACATTTATATCACCCGCTAATAAACGCGAAATGGTGCTATTCATTAATTCAGTATCATGTGTACCTGGTACGCCACGCGTCGTAAATAAAGGGTGAACATCTTCAGCTAACTGTTTACGTGCTTGTTTAGTTAAATAAAAATCATCTATCGACAGCGCAACGCTGTTTAGTGCCGTATTTTTTGAAAACCACGTTACTAAAAAATCAGCTAACGTGCTCTTTCCAGAGCCTTGGCAGCCATTTATAGCAACAAAAATAGGAGTTGATGTTTTTTTTGATTCGAGAATGTCATGCGCAAGTGGAACAAAATATTGCTCACTCAAATATTGATACTTTAAAGGCAGTTGGTGCTTTGCTAAAAACGGGGTTATATCCACAATATTGGCCTCTGACATAGTAACTCCTTGCATATAATGCGTTCTGTAGGGTTAAATGCAGGTACTAGACCAATATTATTTTTGTATATTTTTTAATGAGTTAAAAAAATAGCGCATTTGAAATGCGCTATTATGGTGCAAACTAATTAGCTAATGTGCAAAATTAAGCGGTCTCAGACTCTGCTTTTGGTAATACTAAGTTAAGTATAATACCTAAAATAGCGCATAAGCTTACGCCTTCCAAACTAAATTGGCTGCCACCAATATGCATACCACCAATACCACACACTAAAATAAGTGCGACAATACTTAAATTACGCGGTGCAGTTAAATCATCACCCGACTTAACAAGTGTGTTTAAACCAACAACAGCAATAGATCCAAAAAGTAAAATCATAATACCGCCCATTACAGGCACAGGTATTGTTTGTAGCCCTGCGCCCATTTTAGCTATAAATGCCAAGGCAATAGCAATAACTGCAGTCCACATCATTACTTTTGGATTAAAGTTTTTAGTTAGCATAACCGCACCGGTTACCTCTGAATAAGTGGTATTAGGTGGTCCACCAAATAATGAAGCTGCCGATGTAGCTAAGCCATCCCCAAACAGAGTACGGTGCAAACCAGGCTTTTTCAAAAAATCTTTATTGGTTACTTGGCTAATAGCCATCATATCGCCAATGTGTTCAATTGCAGGCGCAATAGCAACAGGTACCATAAATAAAATAGCCTGCCATTTAAATTCCGGTAAAGTAAAGTTAGGCACAGCTAACCATTGTGCATTATTTACTGCGTCAAATTGTACAACACCTAAGCCAAGCGATAAGCCATAACCCGCTACAACACCAGCTAATATAGGAATAAGCTTAAATACGCCCTTTCCCCACACTGCAAAAATAAGCGTAACCACTAACGAAAACATCGAAATAAAAATAGCACTGTTGTAATCAATTAATTGCAAGCTGCCATCGCCACTTTTACCCATTGCCATATTTACAGCAACAGGCGCAAGCGCTAAACCAATAACCATAATTACCGGACCAACAACCACTGGCGGTAAAATTTTATGAAGCGTTGCTACGCCTTTAAATTTTACTAATAAGCTCAACAGCATATACGCAAAACCTGCCGCCATTAAGCCCCCCATAGTAGCGGGTACTCCCCACATTTGTACGGCAGCAATTATAGGTGCAATAAAAGCAAATGAAGAGGCTAAAAATATAGGCACTTGACCTTTAGTCACTACCTGAAACAACAAAGTACCAAACCCTGCTGTAAACAATGCCACACTCGGATCGAGCCCAGTTAATAGCGGCACAAGTACCAACGCACCAAACGCTACAAACAGCATTTGTGCACCGGTTAAAATAGTTTTTATCGAAAAAGTGGCATTATTTTGCACTGAAAGCTCCTAAACTGTTCCAAATATCTTATCGCCTGCATCACCTAAACCAGGCACTATGTAACCTTTTTCGTTTAAGTGGCTGTCTACTGATGCGGTAAATATTTCTACGTCTGGGTGAGCTTCAAGTGTTTTTGCAACGCCCTCTGGTGCCGCTACAAGTATAATTACTTTAATTTCTTTACAGCCTGCTTTTTTAAGCATATCGATAGTGGCAATCATTGAGCCACCCGTTGCAAGCATTGGGTCAATTACTAGGCTTAAACGCTCGTCAATATTGCCTACTAACTTTTCAAAATATGGGATTGGTTCTAGTGTTTCTTCGTTGCGTTGAAGACCAACAACACTTACTTTAGCAGCCGGTAATAATTGCATTACGCCGTCCATCATACCAAGGCCTGCACGTAAAATTGGCACTACCGTGATTTTTTTACCTTTAATATGCTGCACATTTAATTTGTTACCATCCCAGCTGGTAATTTCGTTATCTTCAAGCGGAAGGTTTTTGGTCGCTTCGTAGGTTAATAATGTTCCTACTTCAGAACACAATTCACGAAAGCTTTTAGTGCTTATGCCATGCGCGCGCATTAAACCTAATTTATGTTGAACAAGAGGGTGAGAAATAACGTGAATTGCCATGATATAAACCTACTGATACAAGAATTTGCAGTATTTTATATTAAAAAAGGTCATTTGACCTTTAGTTTTAAAGAGATTTTCATACATCGTGCCAAAATGTATTGTTTTGTTTGATATTTATGCAAGAGACTAACAAAACCTGTTTATTAAATGTTACTCGCTAACCAGTTGTTTACTTGCTTAAGCATATAGCTATTTATTTTTTGATGCTCAGGGCTCCAGCCAGCTAAAAATCGATAAAAGTCAGCCCAAGCAGCAGACCATAGAGCACGCCAATCGTCAGCTATTTTATTAACAGGAGCCTGGGGGTGATAAGTAGTAATCGCAGTTTTTAAATTATCAAAATAATATGCAAGATATTCATCAGCATACTCGTGTAATTGTTCATCATTAAAACAGCTGGTCATAAAGTACATTACATCAACTATTCCACAACCTGTACCTATATATTGAAAATCGTAGCCACGTATTTCACCACACTCACTAGCTGCAAAGTTGGCAAGTTTTGCATCACCATGAATCCATGTTTTGTAATCACAACTTTGTAGCTGCTCATCTATTTTAAATGCAGCATTTTTAATATCGGACTTTTTATCAAGGTTGTCTTTGAGTTTATTAAACTCATCTGGGCGCGTACTTAAATGCCAGTAGTTGCCTTGCTGCCATAACCCATCTGCAGGCTTATATAAGTTAAACGCATGAAAGTACGCAAGCCACTTTAATATGGCTTTTATATGCCCTATACCTGCTTGCATAAATCCATATTTAGTAAAGTCTTTAAACACCAGCGCATATTCATCATCTTTATTAATAGCATTTATACAGTCAATACTTTGCGCATCTATTGGCAAATGCTGGCTATAAAGCCTATAAAAATTGTACTCAACGTTATAAGAGTGCTGCTTTCTTTTAAGCGCAAATTCGCTTTGTTTTATTTTAGGATGATTTATATAGCTGGGGATTTTAATCGCCTTAATAACGCATAGCTCATTATCAAGCTGGCACTGCACAATACTGCCACAGCCACTCCAAAGCGATGTTAGTGTATCGCCAATTTCAATTTGCTTAAAATGAGGTAGTAATAAAGGGATATAAAAGATCATGGGCATATCAAAAATGAGTTTGTTTCAAGTGATTTAACGCAGGTTAATGCTTTTAAAGTAGCTCTACAACAACAGATTAATGAATAAGCCAAACCAATTCAAAATAAAATATTCTAGGTAATAGACTTAGTGTATAGATATCCTATTCGCCATTTAAAATATGGCTATAGTAAAATGCCATAGATAAACAATAACTTAACTATAGACACACAATATACATATAGGTTACTCTCCCGCCGATTTTTATCTTCCGCTGCATTTAAACAACTCCGTAAGTGATTGTTCATTGTTGGGTTTTCAATTACAACAACCGTGTCTCATAAATTATTTTTATGACGCTTTTTTAACTACATTTTAAAATATAAAATAGGAAAAATAATGAAAAAAACATTCCAAGGAACTTTACTTTTATCATCGCTAATATTAGGTTCGCATGCGTATGCAAACGAGCAGGTACCCGTTCAAGAAAAACACTGGAGCATAGGAGCTGGTGCTTATGCTTTTTCATTGGTTAATGATAATAGCTCAAGTGAAGACTTAGATTTTAGTGGTTTTAACATAGCAGCAGGTTACGCAGTTAATAATCATTTTCAAATTAGAGGCACCTATTTTTCATTAGAAAATGATGACTTTTCAAATATAGAAAGTGATGGCTTCGACCTAATGGCTTATGGTGGAGTTGGCTTTTCTAAAAAAGGCTTTAGAGGCTATGGTGGTGCAGGTTTCTTCTCTGACAAGTGGAGTGCTCGAGGTGAGAATGAAACCATGTCTGGCTTCCAGCTTGGTGGTGGTTTAGGTTATAATTGGGGTCCTACTGCGTTAGATTTTGTTTTAACATTACGTCAAGCTGATGAATATGAAGATTTTATGTTTCAATCAGGCACCTATGTTGCGGCATCTGGTAACCTAACTATCTCTTATTTGTTTTAAACACATAAAAAAGCCCCCGCTTGTTTTTACACAAGCGAGGCCCACACTAATTGTTTTCTCATCTATAAAAGCACCGACGCTAGACAGCCTGCCTCATTACTGCCTAGCTTAGCTGTTTTTAGCGACCAGTTTAAATGCTTTGTCTATTTTTCCGGATTGTAACATGCTTAATAAGGCCAAAAGCATTAACACTATTGTTAAAAGTCCAGCGATGAACGCCCAAAATATATTAATAAAACCGAGGTTGTGGACTAACCAACTGTTGTTAGAATAAATAGTAAAAATAACAGTAATTGGGAAAATGTTAATGAGTGAAAATAAAATATAGAAAAAGAAAAACTTTAAATTTTGTAAGTAAAAGTCAATTCTTAACACTGTAAATTTACGGTATTTAGATTTTAGAACAAGTGTTTTACCAGTTCTAGATACCTTTAAAAACTGTCTTCCCTTTAAAAATAATAGAACAGCTTCTGAAGGTGATTCGTAATTTAACAATGCCTTTACTTCATTGAATGAAAAAAACGACCGAAAACGGCTGAAAAAGCTTGTTCAGTTAAAAATTTATGACGAGAATTCGGTTTATTAACATTAAATTTTAGAATGTTATTTATGAGTTCTATTTTTTGAAAACTTACTTTTTTTATTTTCTAAATATTGAGAAAATATAAACCGGATAGCTGCAAAAATAGCAGATAAAATTATGATTCCCAATATCACCTGAGGATAACTTTTAGCGATCTCATTCATAATTGGTAACTCCTAAAAAGCTAATGAGGATGTAGAATAACTCCAACAGCCAAATTCAATTAAAACACGAGCTCCTTTAATTAACTCTAAGCGCTTTTAAAGCATTAGGTAATGCATTTGGAACCCATAAAACAAGCAGTTTTTCTAAAAAAGAGTAATTCTACAGCCTCAACGCCGCATTAAGCGGACTAAAATGATGGGCAGCGAAGCGGAACATAACCAACTGTTTTAGTTGCGTTTAAGTACCTTGCTAGCTTTGCAAACACAATTATAAACTTAATTTATAATGGTGTTTTCAAAGTATACGAAACCTCCATATTATTTGCGTTATGGATAATAAATTTTGCATTTTTATAAGCATAGGTACTTTCTGGTACATAATCTAAAGCAACCTCTTGAGTAAATGCTTCTCTAGCTAGTCCATCAGTGTACTCTCTATATACTAACTTTATTTGCCCCCCAGCAATGCCAGCATATGTAATAGTAGAAACAAATCCATGATTGCTAGAAGCCTGAATAACGTTAGTACTTTTATATTTTGGTAAATCATCAAAATATGCTACATATACCACACCATTAGGAGAGTTCTTAAGTGAATGTTCCCAATGCCAATAAAGCGCTGGTTTTCTTTGTTTTTCATTTGGAATGTAAATTCCACCAACGCCCTTGCGTAAATTCACATCAATAACAGTATCCTCTGCTTCATAAAACTGCCCCTCATTATCTTCAGCAATCAATCTATATAAACCTGGTTCAACAGTTACATTAAACACTTTATTTCTATGAGGTGTTTCAGCTTTAATGGGAGTGCTAATAATAACTTGCTTATGTTCAAGAAGTGGTGCCGATGATGTCATTACTTCACCAACATTTACTGCTTGTTGTACATTAGTTAGAAATACATAATTAGGGCTTATTATTCCACCAATTTTAGTTTGAACAGGAGTACTTTTACAAGCACCAAGAGTAAAGGCAATGATGAAACAGGTCGTTGTACGAAAGATCATGTTTTGGTTCCCTAGGTTTTAATCTTTATTAATAATATGACTTAGTAGATACAGTTATTTTATAAAGCTAACACTTTAGTATTTGTGCGACACGCAGTACAGATTACCTTGAAAAGGTATTGAATTTATAGAAGCTAACTAGGCATATATGGACGCTCCCTTGAAGTCAAAACGAGTTGGTTTGTAAACCTCAAAATTGATGCCTTTATTTTATTATCATGTATCTCATATCACAAACCACAGCTAACTAGACAGCCACTTTAATTAAAAAATAAAACTGTGCCATAAAATCTACTTTTTAGGTTAATTATTTACCTTTCCTACTAGGTTATTTTAATTTCATCCATTTAGTAAGTCATTAGCACCCTTAAACCTAAATTACACGCATGAGAATAACTGCATAATTACAGTTTTAATTTCTTACTAAGAAGTTTAAGTCTTATGCGAGTAGCTTTTCGCAATTACTGATATTTGCCCGCCGCTTTCTGTTTAAATTTTCACAGTAACGTGCTTGTGAGGATGGCCTGCCTACTGCACCATGAAATACACATGTAAATTGCGTGGTGAGTTTTAACCAGTTTTCTGGGGAGATACTCACTCTTTCTAGTAAAGGCAAGTGTGTACTTTCAATATACCCTCGCTTGTCTTCTCGTATACAACGTCCTGTTAATTCAACCAGTTCTAGGTACGATTTAAGCTCAAACGGGAGTCCCTTTGGCATTATTTGGCGTGGCATGCCTGCAAAGCGAAGTAGTTTTTTTGGTTGTTTGCCATCCTTTGCGTGTGTTAAACGTTCTTGGACGCTGGTATGGTCTGGCTCTTCTGGGGTGTTAGCCATTTTAGCTCTAATGGGGTTTAAATCTACATACGTCATACAGGCGGCAAGTGCAGCTTCATCTAATAATGCTTGAGACGTAAAGCGCCCCTCCCACAAAGTTGTATGGAACAACTTTGAACGCCTTAGGCG
>NZ_JADYXF010000054.1:0-24356 GCF_015864385.1 Pseudoalteromonas sp. SWXJZ94C | reverse complement strand
CGAGGTGTGTGAAACCAAAACCCAGTAAATACCCCAATAAAAAACGCCAGTCAGCTGTTAACTGACTGGCATTAAGCTTAGGCTGCCTTTTGCTTTTCATGTAAAGCTATTCAAATAAATCATCTAAAACAAAGTACGATAATTTAATTTGTTGCTCGGTGCTTACCGTTAGCATCTTCTTTGCTACTTGCTTACCCGTGATAGGTCTGTAACGTTTTAAAAATGGTAGCCATGCAATAATAGGTAAAATTATACTGCCTATTTTTTCTGCTACTCTAAATTGCTCACGCTGACCTAGCAGTAACGATGGCTGAAAAATACTTATACGCTCAAAAGCAAGCAACTTAATCTGCTGCTCTAGTTGACCTTTCATTTTTAAATAAGGGCTACGACTTTGCGCATTTGCACCGCTGGACGACACTAAGCAATAATGTTTTATTCCATTACTAACAGCTAACTGCGCTGCAATAAACTGGTAGTCAAAATCCACTTTACGCTGTGCACTAATTGAACCCGCTTGCTTTTGTGTAGTCCCTAAGCATGAAAAAAGCACGTCACCTTTAAATAGCTCGCCACATTGGGCTAACTTTTCGAAATCAATTATGTGATTAGTTAGCTTGCTATGCGAAATAGGTAAAGCACGGCGAGTTAAAGTAACCACGTGGGTGTAGTGTGAACTATTAAGTAACTCATTTAGTAGCTCACTACCTACTAAACCTGTGGCACCAAGTATAATCGCCGTTTTAGTCATAAGCTTATTTACTCACAACCTGCTTTTGCAAGCACGTATTGCACAGCTCTTTTATAGCTTTCGGTTTCTTCTGCGGCACACGTTACTACTGATTCTAAATCATGTAAGTGCCCATTTTCTAAACCATAAACCCAACCATGAACACTGAGCTCTTGACCTCTTTCCCATGCATCTTGAACAATGTTAGTACGACAAACATTTCGCACTTGCTCAATGACATTTAGCTCAATAAGGCGGCTTAAACGTTCTTTTTCAGGCATTGCATTTAATTGCTCTAAATGCTTTTCTTTTACGTCGCCTACATGGCGTAGCCAATTATCAATAAAACCAAATTTGGCATCATCTAAAACAGCTTGTACGCCACCACAACCGTAGTGCCCTACTACCATTATATGTTTTACTTTTAATACCTCTACAGCATACTGCATAACAGACAGACAATTATGATCGGTGTGTACAACCACGTTAGCAACGTTACGATGTACAAATAATTCACCTGGTAATAAATCAACTATTTGGTTTGCGGGTACGCGAGAGTCTGAGCAACCAATCCATAGGTATTCTGGATTTTGTTGCATTGATAAAATTTTAAAAAACTCAGGATCAGCTTCACTTGTACGATCAGCCCAGCGTTTATTGTTATCGAATAAATTTTTTAACTTTCTCATTGCATCTCTTATTAAGTCGAGGACGGGAAATTTAATTGCTATTAGCGAGGATCAGAATATTACGAGGCGTTAACTGTTTCTCACAAAACGTTTTAACGCTTACTTGATAACCTTGCTGTTGCAAATATAAAGCACGATCGAGCACAAGCCAAACCTCAATTGCTCTTCTGAACACATGTCGAACCAGTTCAACTCTGTCTGTAATCTTTTTTCGCTCTTGCCCAATAGATAAAAACTTTTCATAATCAGTATCTTGAGGCAATAAAATTGCCTTTTTATCCGCAGCCCATGCACAAAATGATTTAAATGAATCTGAGAATATTGCTTTATTAACCGAAGGGACGCTTACATAGTATTGCTCATCAGTTATCGACTTTCTAAGAGCATCAAAACCAAGGCGCCACTCAAGCTCAGTTTTGCGTACTTTTTCCAAGCGAGAAGGAGCTGTAACTGTTTCTTGTAATGAGAGCTTTAAATCGCGGTGCGTTAAATTAAGGTCGCTTTTACGAGCTAACGTACTCATTGCAAAATACTTATTGGCAGTGAATAAATGATAGCAACACGGAGAAAAACTAATTTTTTGCACTTTGGCTAAACTTGCTTGGCGCATAAATTCTTGATGCAATCCGCCACAAGCATGTAATGCAACAGCATGAATATCCGAGTTAAAAAAATCAGAAGTGTTATCAGTAAGTACATCTACTTGGCTAAAACGCATTGCCAAACCTTGCTGCTGAGCACTTTGCTCGCCTTGTTTACACAAGCTAGATTGCAATTCAATACTATGCACTTCACTTGCTCCATTAAAGGCAAGCATTCTACCTAGGTGCCCTTTACCTGCACACCACTCTAAAACTGGTAGCGTACTATTTGGTAAAGCAGATACAAAGTCTTTTAACTGGTCAAACTTGCGACCTTTAATGCCATTACTTATCCAAAATGGATAATCACTATAAGATTTATCAGCACGAGGTAATTCGCATAGCATTTCGAGTTCTTCAAGCTGATTGATATAAGGGGCAAAAAATTTATATACCTGAGCCTGATCACTATCAATCTCAGCTACTTGCTTGTCAGTTAAGTTGTTGAGTGGCTTTTGTAGCTCAGACCACGGAAGAGTATCAAAATCAAATGCAGTACACTGCCAATACTGGCGGTTACGCTTCAATAATGAATCAAGTGCAAAAAATTGCTCAGCTAAAGTCATAACAACTTACAATAGAAAAAAGACAATTAATTATATCAGCAGATCAAATTTCAAAAGATATTATTTTTTACTAAAAATTAAACGCAGATAAAGCGGTATTGAAATAATACTGATAATAATAGCGGCGATAAGCATCCATGATAATTTAATACTTTCAGGCTCCTGATACTTATAAATAAAGCTAGCTTTTACTTTATCAAACTCATTTTGCTGTATGCCATATAAATCAGCAATGAGTCGCCACTTAGCCATCGACATATTACCTAAGTTAGTTGTAGGGGGGACTATATAATCTTTTAATACTTCAGCTTCATATGCTAATTGATGAAAGCTTTTGTTTGGTGCGTATTTTTGCTGGGTAATCGCAATAGCTTCATCCATATTCATCATTGCATAACGCCAACCTTTTAAACTTGCTTGATAAAACTTTTCAACTGTTTGAGGATGCTTTTTAAGCATTGCCTCACTGGTAAATAAAATATCAGCGTATACATCCATACCGTATCGCTGCGGACAAATAAGCCGATGGGCTACACCTTGCTGGGTCATATAATAAGGCTCCGTAGTAACGTATACCTGCATAGCATCAAACTTATTTTCAATCCATGCTTGGCTAGAATCCTCACCTTTGTAAATCTTGAGCTTTTCGATATTAACAGCACTGCGCTTGAGCATAATGAGTAACTCGGTGTTGTCTTCTCTGCTCACACTTGTGATACGTTTATTGATAAAATCTCGTGGGTGAAAAATATCAGAGGTGTCTTTAACCATCCAACAATAAGGAGAAAACTGTAAGATAGCAGCCATGGCAACAAACGGTTGACCATCAATTCGCTGCTGCAGAATACCAGAATGACCCACACCAAATTGCGCTTCACCATTAGCAACTGCGTCAAAAGTATTTGGCATCATGGGGTTAGCAGGTTTAATTGTTACATCAATGCCTACCTCTTTATAAAAGCCTTTTTGATCTGCCATATAATAACCGGCAAACTGAAACTGATGCATCCATTTTAGTTGTAATGTGACAGATTCTTGCGCCTTAATCTGACCACAAAAAACACACAATACAATAATTAATCCTTTAAGTAGCAACGAGGTTTCCTCAAGAGGTATGACGATTACCTGTAACTATATGTAAAACGTGTGATAAAGCAAGCACCCTAGTTAGGTGCCTGCCTTTAAAGAAGGATTATACTGAGGCGAGTTTTTCGGCTTTTTCTGCTTGCGGTTTTGATGTTAAAAATTGGGTAAAACACGGGTTTTGTGTTTCATCTTGTACACTGTAACCTAAGCGATTCAAATGCTCGTTAAACATCTCATACTGACTCGGCTCAATTGCAAAACCTGCCAGTACATTCCCCATCGAACCACCGTGATTACGATAATGAAACAAGGTAATGTTCCAATTGCTGCCTAAAGTATCTAAAAAGCGTGCAAGCGCACCTGGATACTCAGGAAACTCAAAGCGCAATAAACGTTCATGTAATTGCTCTGGTGCTTTTCCGCCAACCATATAACGCACATGTAATTTAGCGAGCTCGTTATCCGACAGATCGCAAAATTGATAATCGTTATTAGTTAAGCCTTGCTTTAGCTCATTGAGCTCTTGCTCGCCTTGGCGCAGAGCAATACCTACAAATATTTGTGCTTCACCAGGTCCTGCATAACGGTAGTTAAACTCAGTAATAGCACGGCCACCTAAAGAAGCACAAAACTGTTTAAAACTGCCTTTTTCTTCTTTAATAGTAACGGCTAATAGCGCCTCGTTTTTTTCACCCAGCGCAGTACGCTCTGCTACATAACGCAGGCGATCAAAGTTTAAATTAGCACCCGAAAGCACAGCCGCTAAGTGCAACCCTTTTAACCCCGACTGCTGACTCCACTTTTTCAGTCCAGCCGTTGCAAGTGCACCTGATGGCTCTGCAATTGCACGCGTAGATACAAAAATATCCTGCATGGCTGCACATATTTCATCGCTAGTAACGGTTACAACCTCATCGCAAAACTTTTGCGCTAAACGGAATGTCTCAGTACCAATAATTTTAACCGCTACGCCATCGGCAAAACTACCAACACGCTCAAGCTCTACTGGTTTTCCTGCTTCAAGTGCAGCTTGTAAACACGCACTTTCGTCGGCTTCTACGCCAATTACTTTTATATCTGGACGCAGCGATTTAATATAAACCGCCATACCAGCAAGTAAGCCACCACCGCCAACAGGAATAAATACAGCATCAAGCTCGTTTAATTGCTGCATTAACTCGCGTGCTACAGTGCCTTGACCAACAATGACATCCGGATCATCAAATGGTGGGACAAATATACCGTTACGTTGTTGTGTTAACTCAAGCGCATATTCTTTTGCAGCATCAAAATGATGACCATGTAATACAACCTCACCACCAAGTGCGCGCACTGCGCTGACTTTTATTTCAGGTGTTGTTACTGGCATTACAATAGTTGCTTGATGCCCAAGGTGAGATGCACTCAATGCAACCCCTTGAGCATGATTACCCGCAGAAGCAGTGATAACCACTGAGCCTTTAGGTAATTTATTTAATTTGTTATACGCACCGCGTAATTTAAATGAATACACGGGCTGCTGGTCTTCACGCTTTAACCAAACATGGTTACCTAGCTTTTTACTGAGTTCAGCCATTTCGCTAACCTCAGTAACTTTAGCCAAAGGCTCCATGTTTGCTTGAATAATAGCGCGAAAATAATCGAGCTCTTGAGAGACCATAATTAACTAAGCGCCTCCAATTTAGCTAAATCGCGCACTGCGCCTTTATCGGCACTTGTTGCAAGTAATGCATATGCTTTTAAAGCAGACGATACATAACGCTCACGATCAACTGGTTTGTAAGCCATTTTTCCGCGTGCTAATTGCTTTTGTTTACGTGCCTCAAGTTCCTCATCGCTTAGCGCTAAAGTGATTTCACGTGTTGCAATATCAATAATGATTTTGTCGCCATTTTCAACATAAGCAATTGCACCACCACTTGCCGCTTCAGGCGACACATGACCAATTGATAAACCCGAAGTACCACCCGAAAAGCGACCATCTGTAATAAGGGCACACTTTTCAGCTAAGCCTTTTGATTTTAAGTAACTCGTTGGATATAGCATTTCTTGCATACCTGGACCGCCTTTTGGTCCTTCATAACGAATAACAACAACATCGCCGGCTTTTACTTCGTTATTTAAAATCCCTTCTACTGAATCATCTTGTGATTCGTATACAATGGCGGTGCCTTCAAAATGTAGCATTTCGTCAACTACACCAGCACTTTTTACAACACAACCATCAACGGCTAAATTCCCCGAAAGAACTGCTAAGCCACCATCTTGGCGAAAAGCGTGTTTAACGCTTCGAATACAACCATTTACGCGGTCATTATCACCTTCATCCCAACGACACTCTTGGCTCATTGCTTTAGTAGTTCGAATGCCCGCAGGACCAGCACGATAAAATTTGCGCGCAACTTCATTAGTTGGGTCGGTTGCATCCCATTTTTTAACAAGCTCAGCCATTGTTGACCCAGCTACATGATTAACCGACATATCAACTAAGCCCGCTTTACCAAGCTCGCGTACAACTGCCATCATGCCACCAGCACGGTGTACATCTTCAATATGGTACTCTGGTGTTGCCGGTGCAACTTTACATAAAAACGGTGTTTTACGAGATAAAGCATCAATATGCGACATATCAAAATCAACGCCTGCCTCTTGCGCTGCAGCTAGCAAATGTAATACGGTATTTGACGAGCCGCCCATTGCAATATCAACAACCATTGCATTCATAAAGGCTGTTTTATTGGCAATAGCACGTGGCAATACATCTTGATTATCTTTTTGATAATACTCACGACATAAATCAACAATACGGGCACCCGCTTCAACATACAGTTGTTTACGGTCTTTATGGGTAGCAAGCGTGGTACCGTTACCAGGTAACGCTAAGCCTATTGCCTCTAACAAGCAGTTCATTGAGTTTGCAGTAAACATACCTGAACACGAACCACATGTAGGACATGCAGAGCGCTCTACTTGCTCTGAATCTGCATCACTTACCGATTCATCTGCGCCTTTAACCATGGCATCAACTAAATCAAGTTTAATGTCGATGTTAGCAAGTTTAGTTTTACCTGCCTCCATTGGACCGCCCGATACAAATATTACCGGAATGTTTAAACGAAGGGCTGCAAGCATCATCCCAGGGGTGATTTTGTCGCAGTTTGAAATACAGATCATTGCATCGGCGCAGTGACCATTTACCATGTATTCAACCGAGTCAGCAATTAAATCACGCGAAGGTAGCGAATAAAGCATTCCGCCGTGCCCCATCGCAATACCATCATCAATCGCAATGGTATTAAATTCTTTTGGAACACCACCTGCTTGGGTTATCGTCTCACCCATAAGCTCACTAAGCTGATTAAGGTGTACATGCCCTGGTACAAACTGTGTAAACGAGTTAACTACGGCAATAATCGGTTTACCAAAATCAGAGTCGGTCATACCTGTTGCGCGCCACAATGCTCTTGCGCCTGCGCGTTTACGTCCTTCAGTTGTTGTTGCACTTCGTAATTTAGCCATAGTTACCTCAGTTTTTTGCCGCTTAACAAGCGGGCATTCCTCATTCTAAAATTGTTGAGTAAGTTATTATTAACTTACCCGAAAATAACGTTCTTATTGCAACATTAAACGACTTGTTGCTGTAAGTTTTGCAAATTGACTTCTTTAACATCAACCAGTTTGTTTAACTGACTTGTTAGTAGGTGAATAGGCTTATCACTATCTACCGTCATTGCTACGTTGTATTGACCGTCGTCCATATTGAGCTGAAAATGCGTTAAGTCAAAACCACGATGGCGTACCACACGTAAAAATCGCTCTACGGCAATACTTTGATTTTTTAACACAAGAATTAAGCTATGTTTCATTTTGCCTTCTCCGTTATCATTTCATCGTTAGCTGCACCCGGTGGCACAAGCGGCCATACGTTTGCTTTGTTATCAATGCAGGCATGTACAATATACGGACCTTTACTATTAACTAATGCTGTTATTGCATCATCAACTTGATTGGCATGCGTAACTGTTTGCCCTGGAATACCAAACACTGCAGCTAATTGTACAAAGTCAGGGTTGTCCGAAAGATTGGTTTCAGAGTAACGACCTTCAAAAAATAGCTCTTGCCATTGGCGAACCATACCTAAGCGCTGGTTATCTAAAATTAATATTTTTACTGGTAAATTATTACGACGAATAGTTGCAAGCTCTTGAATATTCATCATGATTGAGCCATCGCCCGATACAGTTATAACAAAATCATTTGGTCGTGCTACTTGTGCACCAATAGCTGCTGGCAAACCAAAACCCATAGTGCCCGCACCACCACTACTTAAATGGTTGGTTGGATGACTAAATTTCATATGCTGAGCCACCCACATTTGGTGCTGACCTACGTCACAGCAAACTACGCCTGTTTTTGGCATACGCTCGCTAAGCTGACTAAGTAAATAAGGTGCGTATACCTTTTCGCCTGGATAGTCGTAACGCCATGCATGTTTAACCATCATTTCTTTGTTAACGTCGCACCATGCTTTAGGCGTTACAAAACACTCTAATGCTGGTAACGATGTTTTTAAATCAGCAATTAATGAAGCTTTAGCTGGTTTACGTTTACCTACTTCAGCGGCATCAATATCTAAATGAATAACTTTAGCTTTTGCTGCAAATTTTGCTAAATTACCAGTAACACGGTCATCAAAGCGTGCACCTATACACACTAATACATCGCACTCTTGCACTGCAATATTAGCGGCTTGACCACCATGCATACCTAGCATACCTAAATAATGTTCGTAATCTGGTAATACGCTACCTAATGCTTTAAGTGTTGCGACTGCAGGCATTTGTGTTTTATTTAAAAACTGCATTAACTCGTCTTGCGCATCAGCAGCTTGAACACCACCACCAACATAAGCGACAGGCTGCTTAGCCTCACTCAACAATTGGTTGGCAATAGCGACTTGGTTTAGATCTAGTTCAGGTAAATACTCATCAGCTGCAAGCCAAGGTTTAAAAGGCACTTGCGCCATTTGTATATCTTTTGGGATATCTACAAGTACCGGACCTGGTCGGCCGCTTTGTGCTAAATGCATTGCTTCTTGCAATATTTCAGCTAAATCTTCAGCTCGCTCCACCATATAACTGTGTTTAGTACATGAAAGCGACATACCTAATATATCAATCTCTTGGAACGCATCAGAGCCAATCGCAGCGGTAGGCACTTGCCCTGTAATAGCGAGTAAAGGTACTGAGTCCATCATTGCATCTGCAAGTGAGGTAATTAAATTAGTAGCACCTGGTCCTGAGGTTGCAAAACACACACCTAGTTTTCCAGTGCTACGTGCAAAACCTACGGCAGCAAATCCAGCACCTTGCTCGTGGCGAGCAAGGTAGTGCTTGATCGACGAATCATAAAGCGCATCGTAAATTGGCATAATAGCTCCGCCTGGGTAGCCAAATACGTCTTTTACACCGTGTTTACTTAATAAGTCGATTGTTAGTTCTGCACCTGTCATTAATAAAACCCTCATTCCTCAGTGACAACCCAATTACATTTTTTACGCTTAAAACTTTAGGCTTAAAACTAAAAAGCCCTCCGAACGGTTAAGTGCGGAGGGCTCTTTAATGCTTAAGTTTTTAAAGCACTACGAAGCCCTCGCGGGAATAATCACCACGATAATAATCAGGACTAGGTTTAGTGCGTTTGCAAGCATGTAATTAATACCAAATTTTGTTCAATTGCTACGAAGGTTATTCCTTCGCTCTCTTTTTATATTAGTACCGCGCTAAGCCCTTTAAGTCAACACCAAAGTTAATCTAAGAAAAAGGGGAATATGGAAATTAAGTGGTTTTAAAATTCACCATTAACAAAAATAAAGGTTTTTTTATGCTGTAATTTCAAGTACGGAAATTCACTATTCTTATATTCTCTGTTTAAGGTTTGATTAATTTTTAAAAAGAAGGTGATAAATAAAATTATTTATTACCCTCAGGCAATGCGTAGGTTCTCTTAAGCAATTCTTAAGTGTTGTTACATAGCATGGCATTGTTATTTTAAACGAGCCTAAATATGAATACACTTAGCCAAACACCTGCACAAAAAAAGCCAAACCGTAGTAAACGATTTTATATTCACTGTAGTGCTAACGCCTTTGTAGTGATGATTGCCTGCTATTACTGTTTAGTTATAAACATTCCTTTTATTCAAGGCTCGTTTAGCGCCATTACCTCATTGGCTTCCTTTTCGTGGCTATTTTTACTTTCAGTACCACTACTTTTGTTATGCCTTTTAATTATTTTCTTTTCGATAGTGTCGGTTAGATGGTTATTAAAACCAATTAACTATCTTTTACTGATAATTTCTAGCGCCGTGCTTTACGGCTCATTAAATTACGGTGTAGTGTTTGACTATTCAATGATTCAAAACACGTTCGAAACCGATTCAAGCGAAGCGTTGAGCTATTTAAACCCACAGCTCATAGCCTTTTTACTATTATTTTGTGCGCTACCTGTTTTTATATTAAGCAAAGTAAAAATACACTTTACTCGCCCTCATCAAGAAGCGATTAGCCGCATAAAACTTATTGTAGCGTGCTGCTCATTAATTGCTTTAGTGGTCGTAAACTTTTACGCCGATTACGCAGCCACTGGCCGTAACAACCGCATTTTGAAAAAAGAAATTATTCCGTTTCAATATCTCTCTAGCGGTTATAAATATATGCGCGATCAACTGCTGTACACCAATATAGAATTTAAAAACATAGATGCAGCACCCACCCTAATTGCGCCTAATACCACCAGCGTAACAGTTATAGTTGTTGGCGAAACAGCACGAGCAGAAAACTTTGCTTACCAAGGCTATAAACGCAACACCAACTCTTACACTCAAAAGCATAATGTTTCGTATTTTAATAATGTGGCGTCTTGCGGCACAGCCACCGCAGTGTCTGTGCCGTGTATGTTTTCATTGCAAACACAAGATAACTTTGATCGATTAGCAGCCGACAACCAACAAAACCTGATTGACTTAGCACAGCAAGCTGGCAGCGATGTACTGTGGGTTGATAATAACAGCGGCTGCAAGAACGTATGCACTCGTGTTGTTAACATTGATATCCCAACCACCCCATCAGCGCTTTGCGATGGAAAATATTGTTTTGATGAAGCGCTTATTGCTCCACTTAAACGCAAACTCGCTAATTTAAGCCAACCTAACACCGTTATCGTCCTACATATGATGGGGTCACACGGACCAACCTACTTTAAACGCTACCCAGATAAATTTAAGCAATTTACGCCCACGTGCGACAGAAGCGACATTCAAAACTGCTCACTCGATGAATTAGTTAATACCTACGACAACACAATTGCGTACAGCGACTTTGTTAACGCCCAAGTAATTGAGCAATTAAAAACGCTGCCAAACAACATAGATAAGCAGTTTTTATATATCTCGGATCATGGTGAATCACTTGGCGAAGGCGGTGCTTACTTGCATGGCTTTCCGTATAGCTTTGCACCTAGCACACAAACGCATGTCCCCCTTTATATGTGGGCTGATGAGCATAATCAGCGCATTACCAATACCTGTTTAGCTAATTTAGATACCAGTGCAGCACGCTCACACAATAATATTTTTCACACCCTTTTAAATTTAATTGGCATTAAAAGCAAAACGTATCAGGCATCGCTTGATTTACTTGCTAGCTGCCAAACAACACCAAGCGAAATAAAACTATGAGCAATAAAACCGTTATAAAGCGCCAAGGCTTAATGCGTCTTATTTTTACCTTAAGCCATTCTTTTAACGGCTTAAAATGGATGAGTCGATTTGAAGCGGCGTTTCAACAAGAGCTAGCACTGTTTTCATTACTTGGTGTGTTTGTGTGGCTACAAGAAATTGCACTGAGCGATAAATTACTGCTTATTGCCAGCCTGCTTTTTGTATTGTTTGCTGAACTTGTAAATACGGCAATTGAGGTTGTAGTTGATAGGATTGGCAGCGAATACCATGAGCTTTCGGGTCTCGCTAAAGATATTGCCTCTGCCAGTGTGTTTATAGCCATGTTAATTACCGCACTTATTTGGTGGGCTGTGTTATGGGCATAAAGCTAAATTTTATACCTAAAATAACGAGGTTAATATTTAAAGTAATACCTAAGGTACAAAATGCACTTGGCCCTGTATGGATTTTTGTTGTATTTGCTGTTTTAGCACTTGGCTTTTTAACACTTGCTCGCTTTGGGTTAAGTGTATGGCAAGGCGAACGTGTATTTGGATCGCATGCGTGGTTATCTATATTTATAGGTGGTTTAAGAGTTGATATAGCCACTCTAAGCTACATTATTATGCCCGCATTGCTACTTACTTTACTGATGCAAAGCATAGGATGGCAAAATAAAGTACGCAGCCTAATTAAAATTTACTTAGTGACGATGTCTGCTTTACTCGTTTTTTTTGAAGTAATTACGCCTACGTTTATAAACGAGTATGACTTGCGCCCTAACCGCTTATTTATAGAGTATTTAATTTACCCTAAAGAAGTCTCAAAAATGATTTTTTCAGGCTACAAGTTGGAGGTACTTATTGCTGTTATAGCGCTTGTTTTAAGCTGTAAATTTGCGAGCAAAGTCTTTAGTCATCAATGGCAAAACAAGTCATCATTAACAAAGCTAAATCAATCAATTTTAGCGCTCATTTTAGTGAGCTTAACTATTTTAGGTGCACGCAATTCATTAGGGCACAGACCACTTAACCCAGCCATGGTCTCCTTCTCTACTGATCATTTACTTAACGACTTAACCCTTAACTCGGTTTATAGCGTCGCATTTGCAGTAAAGCAACTCTCTAACGAGCAATCAAGCCAAGACTATTACGGCAAAATGCCCACCGATGAACTACTCAGCATTGTGCGCAGTAATATGCAAAATACGCAGGCTGCATTTAATGATGTAACCGCCCCAACAAAAACGTTTCATGCAGCAAGCAATATAGGTAAACCAAAAAACCTAGTCATTATTTTACAAGAAAGTTTAGGCGCACGTTATGTAGGAACACTTGGCGGTTTACCGCTTACACCTAATATTGATGCACTTTATAAACAAGGCTGGGGATTTGATAATTTATACGCAACAGGTACACGCTCTGTTCGTGGTATTGAGGCGGTAATTACAGGATTTACACCAACACCTTCGCGTGCGGTTGTTAAGCTTGATAAATCACAACGTGATTTTTTTACCATTGCTGACTTTTTAGCGAAGCAAAATTACAACACGCAGTTTATTTATGGTGGCGAAAGCCATTTTGACAACATGCGAAGCTTCTTTTTAGGCAATGGCTTTAAAGATATTGTTGATACTAATAACTTTAATAAAATAGACTTTAATGGCTCGTGGGGCGCATCAGACGAAGACTTATACGACCAAGCTGATATAGAACTTACTAAGCTTAAAAAACAAAATAAACCATTTTTAAGTCTTATATTTTCAAGCTCTAACCATAGCCCATATGACTTTCCTGACGACAAAATAACGCTGTACGATAAACAAAAACAAACCCGTAATAATGCAGCAAAGTATGCAGATTACGCGCTAGGCGCATTTATCAAAAAAGCTAAAAAATCGAGCTACTGGGATGATACCGTATTTATAGTTATTGCCGATCACGACTCCCGCGTATCTGGGGCGAGTTTAGTACCGGTTGATCACTTTAGAATTCCGGCCGTTATTTTTGGTAAAAACATTACCCATAAACGCGATAGCCAACTAGCTAGCCAGCTCGATATTCCTGTTACTTTACTATCTTTAATTGGCGCAAGTGGCAAGCACCCAATGATAGGTCATGATTTATCAAAGCCAATTAGCAACAACAAACAACGCGCAATGATGCAATACGATAAAAACTTTGCCTATATGCACGATAATAAAGTGGTCGTGTTACAACCGCAAAAACCAGCAACAACATATACTTATAGTAATAATCAACTTGTGCCGTGTAAAAACGATGAGCAACTGATAAAAAAAGCCCTAGCCCATGCCAATCTAGGTAATTTAGCCTACACAAATGGCTGGTACCATTAGTTATTATTCTTGCAGTGACTTGATAATAAAGCCTTGTTAAAGTAACAAGGCTATTTTTATAAACCGAGTAAACATGAAAATCCTCGTTATTGAAGACTCCGAAGCACTAAGGCGCAGCTTACAAGTTGGTTTTAGCAATCTTGGTTTTACCGTAGATGAAACTGGTGATGGTTCAGAAGGTTTAAGCATGGCACTTAGTGGAAGCTATGACTTACTCGTACTTGATTTAATGCTACCCAGTGTAGATGGCATGAGTATTTTACAAGCACTTCGCAGCAGTAAGAGCCAAAGCCGCGTGCTTATTTTGTCAGCAAGAAGTGAGCCTCAAGATAAAATTAATGGCCTTATGAAAGGTGCGGATGACTATTTAACCAAACCATTTTCGTTTGAAGAACTGCACGCTCGTGTACTTGCGCTACTTCGCCGAGGTTCACTGCAAAGCCAACAAAATACGCTTACCGTAGGCGACTGCGTATTAGATCTCTCGCTTAAAACACTTCACTATAAACAACATACCATTGAGCTCACTCGTAATGAATATAAAATAATAGAATGCTTATTTAATGCTCCCGAACGAGTGTTAGGGCTGGAACTTATAAGTGAAGCGATAGTTGGTCAGTTCGATATGCTCTCTAAGAATGCGCTTGAAGCACATATTTCAACCATACGTAAAAAAGTAAGACAAGTTGATGGCGAGCTTCCAATAAAAAATAAACGTGGATTTGGCTATGTCGCAACAACAAAATAAAAATCACTCAATTAAACGTAAACTCGTTAATAATATTAGCGCTGTGCTTTCGGTTATTTTATTCACCATATTTTTAACTGTTGATTTAAGTGTTGATACTTGGGTGGAGGATCAGTTCAATCAGTCTTTAACGAATAAAGCTAACTACTTAAAAACCTTAGTTGAGGATGACAACAACGTAGTTGAATTTGATTTTGCTGGCGAGTTTATGTCTGAATATGAAAAAGCAGATGCAAGTGAATTTTACCAACTTTGGCATGGCAGTGATGTGTTTGAGCGCTCTGACTCATTAGAGCTTTATAAAGATGCTAACCTGCCCTTTTTAGAAATGCCGATAAACGAATCTAAAATTATAGATTACGAACTTCCCAACGGGCGTGACGGTCGCGCACTAATAAGTCACTTTGTAGCCCAAAAAGACGATAGAAACCCAACTCATTCGGCTGTTTTTAATACCATGACTCTTGCTATTGCAGCGCCTACCTCAGAGCTTAATAAAGTACTTATTATTATTGATGTGGTATTTATTTTAACCTGCGTGTTTGGTGTATTTGGTGTACGTTATTTAGTTACCCGAATTGTAAATAAAGGTTTGTACCCACTGCACAATTTAAACGACCAAATAAAGCTACTCGATATCACCGGTGTTGCACAAACAATAGAAAGCGACTTTAAAGTAGAAGAAATAGAACCTATACGTAACGAGCTCAATAAGTTCATTACAGTTAACCAACAACTTTATAGTAATGAAAAACGGCTAACGAGCGACATTGCACATGAGCTAAAAACCCCCATAGCTGAATTAATAAGTCTCTCTGAGGTAGCTCTTCGCTATCCTGACGATAAACGCATTAGTGATACTTACACAAGCGATATACTCAGTATTTCTCAACGTATGAAAACCATAGTAAATAACTTATTGCTACTGCAGCGCTCATCAAATAGCGCAATAGAATTAAATACACAAAATATAATTCTAAATAACTTAGTAAATCAAAGTATTAATGAATTAGCCTTTAAACACCCAAAAATTAAAGAACGCTTAAATAACCTTATTACAAATAAAGTAGTAATTATTGCTGACGAATTTAGCTTAAATACTATTTTATGTAATCTCATCGATAACGCGCTCTTTTATGGATTAACAAACGAGCCAATACAACTAAGCGCACTTAATGATAATCAAAATACAATTATTTCATTAAGTAATAAAGTCACAGCACCACTAAATGATGAGCAGTTAAAAGCTATTTTTGATCCCCTCTATCAACTAGATTCATCGCGAACGAATAATCAGCGCCATGGTTTAGGGCTTTCTATTGTGCAAAGTTTATGTAATTTAAATGGCTTTAAAATAGAGGCTAAAAACACTAATAAAAATACCCTAACACTAAATTTAACGATACCTTTAAATTTAGACTAAGATTTATCTAACTTAACCACTGATTTTAAGGACAAACTATGAATATTCTGCCACGCATAAGTCATTTTTTTATTATGAGTCTGCTTATAGCATTTAGCTTTAACAGCTATGCTGATCCGGCTTTGTACAAAATAGAAAAAAACGGCGTTAACTCTTACTTATTTGGCACCGTACATGTAGGCGATGCAAGCATGAAAGGCTTGCCAAAAAATGTAACCGATGCCATTGATGATAGCGAGCAGGTCATTGTAGAAGTTGATATTAGCAAACTGACACCAATAGAAATGCAACAACGTTCTATGCCGTTTATGATGCTTACTAATGGTAAAACACTGCAAACTGAACTTTCAAAACAAAATTACAACAAGCTTAAAGATTACTTTGCTAAAAAGTCGATTGATATTGCCATGTTTAATAGTTTAAAACCGTGGGCTGTAATGATCACAATGATGCAAATTGAGTTTCAAAATGCTGGTTACTCAGATAAAACAGGAATTGATAAGCAAGTACTTGCTTACGCTAAAACCAAGGACATAAAAGTTGGTGAATTAGAAACATTGGAACAGCAGTTACAAATGTTTAATGGTATGGATTTACTTAATAACGAAATGATTGAAGAAACATTTGAACAGCTTGCAGACATAGAAACATATTTTATTAAGTTGGTAAATGCATGGAAAAATGGCGATATGAAAACACTAACTGACTATTATAATAAAAGCTTTGACGATAGTAACTATGGTGAAATTAGTGAGCAAGTAATGCTAATAAACCGCAATAATAATTGGATTAAGCAATTAACTCCACGCTTAGCGAACGAGCAACTATTTATTGCAGTAGGCGCCCTACATTTACCTGAGCAGTATGGTTTACTTAAGCAATTACAAGACAAAGGCTTTACTGTTACTCGCCTTTAAAGTTGAAGAATAGGTTGAGCGAGCTTTCTCTCAACCTTTTTCTCTGTTTTAATTGAAATATTCCATTTTTAAGTAACTTTCTATTCCTTTAATTTTGTCTGCCGCATGATGATTTACGTAGATCACAGTACTCGTATTAGCAGCACAAACTTTTTCTATCAGTAGCAATACTCGCTGTCTGTTTGCTTCATCTAAGCCCAAACAAGGTTCATCCAAAATAAGTAACGTTGGGTGCTTTACCATAGCGCGTACAATTAAAAGTAAACGCTGATCGCCATACGAAAGCTGGGTGAATGAGGTGTTTTGTTTGTCACTTAAACCAATAAATGCCAGCCACTGTTGAGCAATATTAATTTGTGCGTCGCTCGGTTTTTGATATAAACCTATGCTGTCGTAAAATCCTGAAATAACAGTATTTAAAGCCGATATACTTACGCGGTAATCCATATGTAGCGCATTTGATATAAAACCAATATGTTGCTTTATATCCCAAATACTCTCTCCGGTACCACGTCTAAAACCAAACACTTCAATTTCGTTGTTGTAGCACTGTGGGTTATCACCGGTTATTAAATTTAATAAACAAGTTTTGCCTGAACCGTTAGCACCACTAAGTTGCCAATGCTGATGTTTTTTTATAGTCCAGTTCAAGTTTTTGAATATGGAAACATCACTATAACTAACCTTGGCATTGCTCAATTTAACTAAAATATCACCTGTAAATACACTTTGAGTTTGCTCGATATCAGGAGATGGTACATCCAATGAAGTATGTTCTAAGTGTAGTAGTTTTAGTAAATCACTTAATTGCTCACTACTTGGCTTTGCCAAAGTATTTAACAAACAACCTTGGTTAACATAACCATAATGAGTAATGAATGAAGGAATTTCGTCTAGACGATTTAGTACAAAAACAAAAGTAACTGTTTGGCTAAGCTCTGTGAGTATTTTATTAAGCTGCTCACAAGACTGCACATCAAGTCCGTTAAATGGTTCATCAAGCACAACTAAGTCTGCATTTGAGCTCAGTGCTTTAATTAGTAAAAGCTTGCGTGTTTCACCAGTTGATAGATCTCTAAAGTGCCGAGTAAGTAATTCATTAAACTTAAATAGTTTAATGAGCTGCTCTCGTAAACCGGCGTTATAGTTTTGGTCTGTAAAAATAAGTTCCTCTACTGCGCTAAGCTTTTCTCCTTCAAGCTCTTTATTTAACAACTGTTTTTGCGCATCAGATGAAACAAGTTGTAAGTTTTTAAACGTGCTTGCCATTCGGCCACTTTCATACTTGGCTTCACCTACTAATGCAGCTGTTAATGCTGATTTACCCGCACCGTTAGCGCCTAATAGCAGCCAATGTTCGCCCTGATTAACTTGCCAGCTTAAATTATGAATACTATATCGGCTTTTACCTTGCCCTTGTAGATAGCCATTAAATTGCTGAAATTGAATTGATTGCACAATCGACTGCACACTAAGATCCTAAGCAAATATTAAAATTATAAATTAACGTATTTTGAAAGCGCTTAGCAAGTGAGTTTTCATCACTTAAACATTAAAGCTTAAGAGTCAGCTACTTCTCGATTAAACACACGAGTTAGCACATCAATAATTGCTTGTTTATCTATAGGTTTAAAAATATGATCTTGTGCTCCACACTCGTTTGCATATGCAATATCATTCTCAGAGGTATTAGCAGTAACAACCACAATAGGTATACCATCATCAAAAATGTGTATTGCTTTACTTGCTTCAAAACCATCCATAACAGGCATGTTTAAATCCATAAAAATGACGTCATATTGCTTTTTAGTCACCATTTCGCAAGCAACCTTACCATTTTCAGCGCACTCATAACTAAAGCCTAGCGATGCTAGAACACGTGTTAAAACAAGCATATTAAGAGGATTATCTTCAACAACTAAGCAATGTAGTGTTGATGGAAGTAATGCATTTTTTGAAACTTCAAGTTGCTTAGTCACTATTGGAATTTGAAGGGTTACTAAAGCACCTTTTGGCTTATTGCTTTCAAATTGTATATCGCCATTAAAAGCTTTAACAATATATTGAACGCGAGCAAGACCTGTTCTGAGCCCTTGAAAATGATTATTTTGATTTAAAGAGTCAAAACCTGAAGTGCGAACAGGATTTGAAAAACCTATTCCGGTATCTTCTACTGTAATTATTAATTGATCGTTACGCAGTTTTGCCGTTACATTAACCTCTCCTTGTTCTGTAAACTTTAAAGCGTTACCAAGTAACTCTGTAAGGACTTGCTGTAAACGTTGGTGATCAATTTTTACAGTGCAATTAAGAGTTGAGTCAAGAGCGGTTACTAATTTGATGCCCTTTTGTGTATAGCCATACTCATAGGCAATTAATACTTTTTCTAATGATTTTAATAAGTTATCGTTTTTAGATTTTAAAGCCCAATGCCCTAAACTTAAAGCTTGTAAATCTTGTAGTTCATCAAGCATTGCGACTAATCTTAGAGCGCAGTACATTGCTTGATTTTTAATATTTTGCTGATTTTTTGAGATATTTAGCTCTTCAATAGAAACTACAAGACCTTGCAGCGGCGTTCTAAATTCGTGACTTGCTCTGGCAATAAAATGCTCTTTATTTTTACTAACTTGTTTCGAAAATTCTTTTTGCTTGTGGTACTTTTTTAGTGTGTGAAGTATCTTCTGCTCCATTGGCATAAATATAAACCGAAGCTCAACTAGCAATAACAACATAGCTAAAAGCCAAAATAACAACTCAAAATTAGAGACCCAATTAACTTTTTTAACGGCTTGTTTTTCGAACAAACTAACGGCGATATCTAAGCGCTTTAATAACTTTTCAACATGGACAACTGAGAAGATTTTCGATTCAACATCCCCTTGCTGATACAGCAAATTATTGGCTTCTTGAATAAATAATTTAATCTGGGAATCTAGACTATTAGGCTCCGATTCATATAAATTAATTAATTCTGGAGTTAAATATATATAATCGCCGCTTTCGCTTTTTGAGAGTAAACTTTTATGCGCACTTTCAAATAGGTTGATTGATGCTTTTAAAGAATGAACGTGCTCAGGGAGTTTATTCGGTGATGAAAGTATGACACCACTATGCCATGCTATTTTTTGCGAAAGCATACGCTGTTTACCGGCGATATTTATAATTTTTGCGTCAAAACGTTGTGCTGAAAAGAAATACTGCATAAGTGAAGCAGATAAACTGATAAGTAATGCAATGCTGATTAATGCCCATCTATAGCGGGTACGAATATTTTCTACAACTTTAAACATATTTAGACCTATTTTTTTGTTTTAAGTGTAGCTCATATTTTAAAAACTAATACGTGACTTATAATGATTATATTCATAAAAAAAACCAGTATATAAATACTGGGTTTCATATTAATCCACTGACTTTAATTTAACGATTTTCTAATCGGTTATAATCAAACATACCATATTCAACCCCTCGATATTTTTTAGCTGTGTTATGTAAAATATCACTGTATTGCCAAAATTGTGGGTGTGTACGGCGAATACCAAACTTAGTTTTTAATGCGCGGTAATCAGCTTCTATTTGCATCATTGGTAACTGCTCAGAAAAAGCAGCAACTTGCTGGTCATTATTTAAATACCAAATAGCTGCTGGGTAATCACCAATAAATCCAGGTACGATAGTCGCAGTATCTTCTTCATAGGCACGCTGTCCATCTTCGTTTAATAAACTAGATATATTGTAGTGCGCATTATGATGAATAATAGTGTAAGCCTTATGGCTATCATCACCTTGCTTAACTAACACAAAAGATAATTGTGGCAATAAGTTAACAGCTTTTGCTGGCATTGTATTAATCACACTTAAATCTTTAGGTACTTTAGTGTAATCGTATTTTTCACTTAATACTGGTGCTAAAGCCTCTTTCATTAACTCATAAAGTTCGTGTTGAGGATCGTCTGTTTTATACTCAATACCACTTGGTTGACTAAAATCTCGATTATTTTTAAAGAATTTAGAAAGGCTTGGAGGCGACTTTCTATACCAACTTTTATTAATTTGATTACGCTTTTGCTCAGGTAGTAATGCTAAGAAATTTTGCTCTCCCTCTAAGCGTAAAAAATCCATGTATAAACGCGTTACAAGTTGATGCCCTACATTCCCGTATACATCAAAGCCCGCTACTAACAAATAATGAATACGCTCAAACAATGCATAATCTAGTACCCACATTGTTTTTGGTTCTTGACCAATAAAGCCCTTCACAACTGTTGCACTGTCGTAATGACGGAAGATTGTTAACGCTGCATTTTTATTATTACCATCGCCTTGCCAAAGTAAATCAGTAGTAAGATGCTCACCGTTTTTAAACATTTTATTGGCTAGATCAACTTTAGCTTGTAAGTACTTTTGTTCGCGAACTGAATATTTAACCCAGCTCGAAATTGGTAGCGCATTACTCTCCTCTGCAGCAGGAAGCTCTAAAGCCTCTTCGTGTTGCATTAGCATCTCTCTTACAGCAGGAGTCGCCACTTTTTTAGGGTCAGCAAAAGCGACCCAAAAATGATCATTTATAACGTTCAAAGCTATTTGCCCACGACAAACAGGTCCTTTAATAAAGCCCATTATAATGAGCTCAGCTTCATCAAGCATAAACTGATATTTTGAATTAATAGGAATCACTTCAAATGTTTTAAAGGGATTAGATGCTGATTTAGGATCATAGCTAGGCATTTGCTTAACAGTATAATCTGGTGCAATGAACTGCTCATATAAACGTAATAACTTAGCTTCATTAAGCTCAAGTGGTAAATGCGTTTTAGAGAGTATTGTTGTGCGTTCTTGCATAAAGCGGTAATAAACACGACTAACTTTAGGATCATCATAAGGACGACGTGTATTTATAAGCTGTATTTCCTCACCTGGAGGTGTACTTGAGCGTACTAATTTAAAAAAGGTTTGAGGGTTATCTGGCGTAAAATATACGTGCGCTAAAAACCAATGTTCATAAATATAGCGAGCTGATAGTTGATACTTTAAATCATCTTGATTTAAAAAAGCTTCCCAACCCTTTATTTTATTCTGATCAAACTTACTTGGTGGCTTAATATGCGACATTTTACCGCCTGTTTTTAGCCATTTTTGTAAATGATTAAACTCCTCACGAGATACACCAGGCAAACCATAAGGCATACCAGCATGAGGCTGATCATTAGCCAACCTGTCAAACTCCCCCATAGTGGCACATGTTTGCGAACGACCTAATGAGAAGTCAAACTCATCATCTAATACTTCATTTTCTGGTAACTCATGACTTTGCTTTAACACTAAACTATTAAATAAAACACTGCCCGCTAAATTAGCTTCTTCGGTTTGTACACGTTCATTAAGTACTGGCGTAAAGTTTTTCTCTCGCCATTGTTGAGTGTTAGTTGCATCAAATAATAAACGACTTGGGGTTGTCGCTAGTAAACGAGTTCCATCATAAACCAACTCTTTACTTAATCCTCTATCAATACCTTCAGGAGATGAAAGCTTAAGCTGACAAGGAGCATCATAACAACCATGACAAACCACACAGCGAGTATCGAGTACTGGCTTTACGTTTTGTAAAAAATCAGCGCCAGCAAGGGTAGAGTGTGGAACAATACGTTCTTGCGTTTGCTCAGGACCAAACAAATCGTCGTAATGAGCATTACCTAAATATGCACAACCACTAAGAATAATTAATACAAACGTACTTATTATTATTTTTTTCATTCGTCCTCATCACCTAAATCAAATGTGGGCATCATATCCATTTGTGGTGAAACGAATGTTTTTTGAGCTTCAGTATTTAAAACAATACTTAAAAGAGGACCATGCGTTAATGTTATTTGCGCATCATGTTCTTGCTCTAATATATTTAAATATAAAGAGTTACTAATAAGTAACTCATAACCGCTTACAGTAATAGCTATACTGCTATCTTCACTTGGATTTTGACAAATTTGGGCTAGCAACTCATCATTTAGAGAAATGGAAATTTCAAAATCAGGTTGATCTAAATCTCTCTCACTTAATGTTTCATCAAGGAGAAATAAAGGGAGGGTTAAATTGCTATCTTGTTCAAATTCCATTGCGATCTCTGCACTTGCTGACGATTTAATTAACAAGCATTATAACAAACTAGCGAGTAAATTAACGCTAAAGCTAATGCAAATAAATCAAGAATAAAGGCTTACTTCACTTTATACTTAATAAATATATGAAGAATTTAAACGTCATCCATTACAGATTAGATCACCGAAAATACAGCGCCTTGAGAATCGCAAATAATGCTAAAACGACTAACATCGGGGATATCAGTATCAGATACGCATATTTCACCACGAAGACTAACTGCCTGATTTATTGTTATATCACAGTTTTTCACTGAAAAATAAATCATCCAATGATCGCAGGTATCTTCAGGCTAATCACTTGTCATTTCAAGCATGCCACCAATTGTTCGTCCTCTATCAAGAATAAAGTGCATTTAGCTCACCTAAGGTTACAACCTTTTACTCATTTTCTTGCCATAGCGCAACAGTCGTACCTACAGTTTTTTTAGCGTAAGCATACAACCAGCACTCATTACATTATGAGGACCCGAAATAATTTAAGCACCTAGCTTTTTCTCTTTTACAACACAATCATCGACATTATCGACTGTAATATAAGCCAAACAATGACTTCATATCTCTGGAATAACTTGCTCTTTAGGTATCTTATATAAGCCGCTATATCAACATCTTGTTTTTGTAGCATGGTGTAATATATCTTCTCCAATAGATTAATCCGCATACCGCTAATCAAACAATTATGTGTACAAAGTTCTGACCAACAGAAAATGCTATTTGTATGATTTTCAGTTTCACTCATTATTAAGTCTTTATTATTCTACTTTTATCTAAACGAGCCCTGTAAATTTTTATAAACTATATAACTGAACAGATCATAAATTGAGATTAGAACAATAAAAATCAGAATCGATAAAATGAAGGCACAATTTTAAAGTTAAAAAGCCCGAACCTTTAAATTTTGGGTCTCTACAATGTAAAGTCGGTGCGCTACGCATATGCAGTAGAATGCTTTAGTGCCCACAGCAGTGGAGAGTTATAGTGTAAATACAGCATAATCATTCTCTTAAACTGATTAGTATCGCGCTATTGCTGAGACTGGTGAGCTAAGTGGGCTTCTTTAAAGTGGGTCATGAGCTGTAATCGAATGAAATAAGGGATATTAATGGGAGTGTAGGGTGTGAGCTGTACGTTTTTCAACCACACTTCACTTTTCTGCAGACGTAAAAAAGCCCGAATCGTTAGATTCGGGCTTTCTACAATTTGAAGCCTGGTAATGTCCTACTTTCACATAGCAAATGCTACACTATCATCGGCGCTGTTTCGTTTCACTACTGAGTTCGGCATGGAGTCAGGTGGGTCCAAAACGCTATTGTCACCAAG